>CAJBHN010001006.1 GCA_903952805.1 uncultured Myxococcales bacterium
CTCCAGCCAGATCAACGGCGAGGTCGGCAGCCTGATGTGGTCCAGGGACGTCGCCAGCGATGTCGCCCAGAGCATCGCCGACGATGTGAAGGATCCCCGCAACGTCGTCATCGAGTACACCATCCAGCGCGACGTCGACGGCAAGGCCATGCTGATGGACGGCAAACCGATCGTGGTGCAAGGCCCAGCCAGCCACGTCGACGCTGGCACCATGCGCAACTACCAGTGGGCCGGTGGCGTCGCCGATCTCGCCCGCCGGTTCATCCCCGGCCTCGGCGATATGCAGCACAACAAGGAATGATCACGGCGGCGCCGACGCTGCGCCCGGTGAAGATCACGTCGACGGCGATTGCTGCGGGTCGTTCTTTCGGATTTCATCGCGCAGCCAGCCCAGCCGACGGAGCAGCGATGGACCGACGTGATTTTCTTCGCCTGAGCGCCCTGGGATTGCTGCTGCCGGGCTGTCCCCTGCCTCTGGTCGACGAGCCCCTGTGCATCGACGCCGGCATCGACCCCGGCAGCATCGACGGCGGCCAGCGCACCGCGTTTTCACCCGCCGACGTCGCCCTCGACGACGACGCCTTTCCCCAGGGCGTCTGCGCCGGCGCCATGCGGGCCCACGGAGCCCTGCTGTGGATTCGGGTGGTGGGCCCGCGTCGCGACCAACCGCTGGTGCTGCGGGTGTGGCGCGACGTCGTCAGCGACGGCAGCGTCGACGGCAGCGTCGACCCCCACGCCATCGACCTGGTCCACGAAGCCGCCGTCGTCCCGGTGGACGACTACGACGTCGTCGACAACGACAGCGAACGCTCGGGCATCGTCAAGGTGCGGGTGCGTGGTCTGGCCCCCGGTGCCTGGTATCGCTACGCCGTCTTTGTCGCCGACGCTGCCGGCGCTGCCCTGGTGGCCCGCTCGACCATTGGCCGGGTGCGCATGGCCTTTGACGAGACCGTGTGCGGCCCGGTGACCCTCGGTGCCACCACCTGCACCAACCCGCGGCTGGCGCCCTTTGAAGCACTGAGCCAGATGGCCGACCCCGACGACGACTTCGGCGACCTCGACGCCGTCGTCCACGTCGGCGACATGGTCTACGCCGACGGCAGCCGCAGCCCCGACGCCTATCGCGCGCATTGGCGACGAGCCCTGGCCGACCCCGGCTACCGGGCCCTGCTGTCGCGCCAGGGCGTGTATCTGTCGTGGGACGACCACGAATTCGACAACAACCTGAACCCCGAAGAGGCCCCCGTGGGCCTCATCGAGATGGCCAAGACGGCATTTTACGAAAACACGCCGACAGAGGCCGGCAGCGACGGCGCCTGGACCAGCTACCAATGGGGCAAGACCGTCGAGGTCATTCAGCTCGACGCCCGCACGGAGCGCCAGCCCTCACGGCGCCGCGAGGACAGCGCCGCGTATTTGTCGCGCCCGCAGATGGAATTCCTCAAGCGCCGCCTGCGTGACAGCCCGTGCCAGTTCAAGGTGGTCATGAATTCGGTGCCGATGACCAGGATGCCCGACCTGTGGATCCAACAGGGGGATCGTTGGCAGGGCTATGCGCTGGCCCGCGAAGAGATTTTGAATTTCCTCGAGGACAACGACATCGACAACGTCTGGTTTTTGTCGGGGGACTTCCACATCGGCTTCGTCGGCCGCGTCGAGCAGACCGGCTTCCGCTCCCGGTTGTGGGAAA
The DNA here is from genome assembly GCA_903952805.1 of uncultured Myxococcales bacterium. Taxonomy (GTDB): domain Bacteria; phylum Myxococcota; class UBA727; order UBA727; family VGSZ01; genus VGSZ01. The sequence continues at coordinate 1,691 of CAJBHN010001006.1, forward strand.
TCGCCGTGGGCCCCGGCGGCAACCTCGGCAATCCGATCATGGCGTTTGTCCTCGGCGGTCAACGGGAAGAGGTGTTTCCCGCAGCGCAGTTTCGTTACGGCGAAGGCATCGTCGCCGCCACCCGCCTGCGCTTTGATCCCGACCGCGACGACGTGCGCATTCGCTTCACGGGAGTCGACGGGACCGTGCTGTACGACGAGAGCTTGTCGCGCCGCTCGTAGCCTTCGTCGTCGCCTTCGCCGCCTTCGTCGCGGTCTGCTTCGTCGCGGTCTGCTTCGTCGCTGCTTGCTTTGTCGCGGTCTGCTTCGTCGCCGTCGTCGTCGTCTTGGGCTGCTTCGTCTTGAGCTGCTTCGTCGCTGCCTGCTGCTGGTTGTCTTCGATCTTGAAGCGCACCATGCGAACGATGAGGTCCAGCGGCAGGGGCTGGTCGAGGGGAAACTGCACGGCCCCCTTGGACCAGGTGAAGCGTCCGGCCAGCTCGGCCTCAAACGCCTTGATGCCGGTCCCGGTCGGATACAAGCCGATGTGGTTGGCGTAGCCGGCGAAGTAGACCAGCGGCCCGTGGAATCGGTAGGCCGGCATGCCGTAGCCGAAGCCCTCCTCAGCCTGGGGCGCCGCCTGCAGGATGGTCGCCCGCAGCGTCGTCAACAACGCCCGCGTCGCTTGGGGGAAAGCAGCGATGTAGGCGTCGACGGTGGTGGCCTTGTCCATGACGGTGCGGCTGTCGTCTTCAGGCCCGGCTCAAACCTTGTCGGTGGAGGGCGTACCCGGCAGCGGCGACGTGTCGTTGGTGCCGACGCGGGTGCCCTTGCCCGAGCGCTTGCCGGCCATGAGGAAGGAATCCTCGATGGCGCTGGGGGCGTTGGGGGTGTTGGCGGACTCGCCGCGCGACGCGGTGGCCGTCAACGGCCTTTCGATGCCGCCCTCGTCGTTCATCGCGGTGCGGCGGCCCTTGCCCGAGCGTTTGTTGACCAGCTGCATGCCGTCGAGGTCGCTGCCGCCGCCGAGGCCGCGCCTGGGGGCGTCGGTCGACGCGGGCGCGTCCTGGGTCTGCTGCAAGCGGGCGCGGATGGCGTCCTCGCTGCCCCTGGCGGCGGCGCGGCTCTCGGCCTGGGCCTCGGGGCTGGCGGTGACGCGCTGGGCTTCGACCTGCTCCGACGGCAGGGCCTGGGCCGCGGCCGGCTGGGCGCGCTCAGTCCTCTCGGTCTGCTCCAACTGCGTGCGCTGGGTCTGGCTCAGGCGATTGTGCAGGGCGTTGGCGGCGGTGTCGGTGGGGCCGAGGCTCATGGCTGTCTCCCGGGGATGGGCAAGCGTACCGTGGTTTGACACCTGGATATCGGCCAGATCCCCCCGGCCGGTCCTCCGTCGTCGGGTGGAGCGAGCGCTCCCCACCACTACCCACATCATCCCACCTTGACCTACCTCGACGAAAGCCGGGCCGGGCCAAGCGGCGCCGACGGGCGGGGTTGACCGGGGCGCCTGCAGCGTCGACACCGCCCTTTCCATGCGCGTGCAGCACCTCGTCCAACCCACCGTCATGCCGCCCGCCCGGCTTCCCCGCCTCAACCTGGCGCCCATGATCGTGTTTGGGCTGGTCTTTCAGGTCCTCGCCGCCGGGCCCTGGTCCTTCGCCGGCGCCGCCTGGCTCTGCCTGCTGCCCCTGTTGGTGCTGGTGCGCTGCCTGCCCCTGGGCCAAGCGGTGGTGGCCGGCTTTGGCCTGCCGTTCTTTGGACGCATGCTGGCGTTGGCCCTGGCTGGCGGCCCGCCCGTCGACGTCGTCAGCGGCGCCGCCGTCATCGCTGGCCTGACCCTGCTGGTGCTGCTGTGCCATCGCCTCGTCATGCGCGAACTGCCGCTGGTGGGCAGCCTGGCCGCCCCTTGCGCCGTCGTCGTCGTCGAGTGGGCCGCGACCCGCTTCGGACTGCCCGGCGCCGGTCTGCTGCCGCTGTCGGCCACCCAGGCCAGCGACGTGCCGTGGTGGCGCTGGGTCGACGTGCTGACGCCGCTGGGGATCTCGTTTGGCGTCGCCTGGGCCCAGAGCGTCATGGCTGGCTTCGGCGAGGCCTGGCTGGCCCCAGACCCCCATCCCCAAGACGTCCGCGAACGGGGCCTGCGCCTGGGTGCCAACTTGTGCTTCCTGCTGGTCGTTGTCGTCGGCCATGTCGGCGGCCTGCTGCGCGATGAGCCGAGCAGCACCCCGACGCACCACGACGTCGTGGCCGGCCTCGCCGCTGCCGCCATCACCGCCATGATTGTCGCCGCCACCGCCGCCCTGCTGCGCCGCCGCAGGAACCGCCCGTGAGGCAGGCCGTGAGGCAGGCCGTGAGGCAGGCCGTGAGGCAGCGACCGGCCAGCGGACCAGAAGCTGCTACGGTGCCGGCATGACGTCGGGACCCCTGTCGCTGCGCCTGTTGACCGTGGTCGCCGTCGTGCTTGCCATGGCCAGGCCTGCCCTCGCCGTCGACCGCGAAGAGGTCGGCGAAGCCACCGACAACCTGGTCGACGACATCATCTCGGGGGCCTGGCTCGACCCCAAAGACCCCTACTGGCTGCCACGGCGTGGCCAACGCTTCGAGATCGGCCTGCGCCTTGGTGGCGAAGGCAGCTTCAGCGGTCTGGCCGCCGACCGCCTGCCCACCATCGGCGGCGTCGTGTTTGACGGCGTCGTCCGCTACTACCCCGTCGACCGCCTCGCCGTCGTCATCGGTGCCCGCTCCTACTTCGGCCTCGACGGCGTCCCCGCCACCGGCACCACCGCCTCGACCGTTGTCTCGGGCATCACCGGCGTGCGCTACGATTTGGTGCGCGAGAAACGCTTCTCATTGCTGTGGGACCTCTACTCGGGCCCGAGCGTCTACGTGTTCGCCGACCTCGACAAAGTCTCCAACGACATCCTCGTCAGCGGCTCTGAACTGTCGGTGGGCGGCGAAATGGGCACCGCCCTGGCCATGCGCTACTCGCTGGGACCCTTCACCGGCGAACTGCGTGGCGTCGTGGGCGGCCGCGCCGGCGCCTCCGCCAGCCCGTTTTCGCGGTCGGGCAGCGACGGCGGCTCGGGCCCCTTCTCGGCGCTGTACGCTGGCGCCGACCTCGGGGTCACGTGGTCGATGTAGGCCGCGGCCCGGCGGCGCCCGGCGCTGGCCGTGACGTCGTGGGCGAGAGCACGGCCCTGATCGTGCGCGCGTTGAAGCGACGCGTCGACCAGGGCGGCTTTGGCGCCGACGACGCCGTCGACGAAGCATTGCTGCAGGTGCTGCGTCCGGGCGGTCCCCGCTTGAACGACGCCGACAAAAGCGCGCTGCGCACGACGCTGCAGACGTTGGCGCGCTCGCTGGTCACCGCCACCATGCCTCCCCAGCCGCGGGCCATCTACACCTTCGCCAAAGACGCCGCCGCCGCCGCCTGGCGCCTGCACCACCAGGGTCGCTCGCCGGCGGCCAACATCCGCGAACGCGCCGACGGCAACGCCCGCGCCCTCGCCAAGGCCGCCATCTACGCCGAGCTCGTCCACGCCACCAGCGACGAAGACCTCGTGCGCCGCGCCGTCACCCGGGCCCTGGGCGAAAAGAAGCGAGGCTCGCCGGGACGACCCGTGCCCCTGCAGCCCGGCGACCCCTTGCGTCACCTGCTGGACCTGCCCCCGACGGGGAGGCTGCGCCTGCCTCGTGGCGACGTCCGCGGCGCCATGGCCAGGGCCGCCGTCGAGGTGCCATCGCTGGGCGGGCTGCTGCGGCAGGTCGCGGTCTTTTCACGCACCGTCATGGAAGACGCCCTCGGCGAGGAGCTGTGGTCGCTGTGTCGGCCGGTGGGCTTTGCCGATATGCGCCGCACCCGGATTCTGGTGGCGACGGCGTCGTCGGTAGCGGCGCAAGAAACGCAACTGCGATCCCGCGAACTGCTCTATCGGCTCAAAAAACTCGATGGACTCTCGACCATCCTTGGGATCCGCGTCGTCGTCGACCAGCGGCCCTTCCTCAATGCCAATCGTTGAGCACGGGCCCGAGCACAGTCCCGAGCACAGACCTGACCACATCGCTGACCACATCGTCGACCACGTCGTTGACCACATCGTTGACCACCAAGGATGAACCCATGCGCAACGCCGATGCCGGTGGCTCCGGATTCAATGTGCCCCTGCTGATGGCCGTCGTGGTCCTCGTCACGGTGGCCATCGGCGCCGCCGCCACCCGCCAGGGCCTCGGCCGCAGCACCGCCGTCACCGACGCCTATGGCAGCTACGTCGGCGCCTGCAGCGCCAGCGTCGACGTGGCGGTCTGCAACCAGCGCGTCGACAGCGACGGCGACGCCTGCTTTCGCGCCTCCTTCGCGTCATCCAACAAGCGCACCCCGCCGTCGTTGGACACGGCCCGTTTCAAGGCCTGCGTCGACGTCGGCCATGCCGCCTGGCACGCCGAGCAGAGCGGGCGCGGACGCCAGCAGCGCAGTGGGGCCCAGACGACGACGACTGCGACTGCGACGGCAGCGACCGCGACGGCGACGGCGACGACGACGACGACGACGCCATCGACGACGCCACCAAAGACGACGGACTGATCCAGAGCACACCGGTCGACGACGACCATGCTCAGGTGCGGTGCTGCCGTGGGGATGATGGGGGATGCTGGGGAGTGCTGGGGCTGCGGGCGCTGCCGGCCCCGAGCACCCGCGGGACATGGTTCGGGCGGGGACGCGGGCATCAATCTGGCGGGGGACGATGCGGTCACCCGATGGCGACCCCAGCGACGATGGTCCCTGACGAGACCCACCGACGCTGGGCATCGGCCTTGCTCACTTGGAGTCCTTCTTCACCTTCTTCTTTTCCTGCTTCTCCTTCGTGGTCAGCTTGGGCTTGTTCTTGTTCGCAGGCTTTTCTTGTCCCTTGGCCATGTCGTGCTCCGGTGTTGACGCTTGCGCGTTGGCTTCTTGTAGCGCGCGTGGCGCACGCTGGCGAACCCCCCAACGACACGGCCTCGTCGCTTGGCAGCGTGCCAGAACCGATCTCGCCAGCCCCACACATGGCAACGGGAGCCCAGGGCTCCCGTCGTGCTGCGTCGTGATGGCTGGACGCGTGGCAGCTCAGTGCTTGGCGCCGAGGTGCTTGGCAATCAACGCGTCGGCAGCGGCAGGATTGGCCTGGCACTCAAGCAACGCGCGCAACAGCAGCGGCACCACGATGGTGGCGTCAGACTCGATGACAAACATCGGCGTCGTCTCCGTCAGCTTGTCCCACGTGATCTTCTCGTTGGGCGTGGCACCGGAGTACGAGCCGTACGACGTCGTCGAATCGCTGATTTGGCAGAAATACGCCCAGGGCTTCACCGGCTGCGACAAGTCGTACTTGATGGACGGCACCACGCAGATCGGGAAGTCGCCGGCGATGCCGCCGCCGATCTGAAAGAAGCCGACGCCGGCGTCCGTCGACGACATCTCGCGGTAGCGGTCATAGAAATCCGCCATGTATTCGATGCCCGACTTGGCAATGGTGGCGTTGAGCTCACCGGTCTTCACGTAGGACGCAAAGATGTTGCCGAAGGTGGAGTCCTCGTAGCCGGGCACCACGATGGGCAGCTTGGCCTTCGCTGCCGCCAACAACCAGCAGGCGTCGACGTCGCCCTCGTAGTCCTTGGGGTCCACGGCCTGGATGATTTCGTAGAAGTACTCGTGCCAGAAACGGCGCTCGTTGCTCGCTGACGCCTGCTGCCACATCGGCACCGCGATCTTCTCGACAGCGCGGAAGGCCTCGTCCTCGGGGATGCTCGTGTCGGTCACGCGCCGCATCCGGTTTTCGAGGATGACCGTGTCGTCGTGCTTGGTCAGATAGCGGTAGTCGGGGAAATCCTTGTAGCCATGGTGGGCCACCAGCCGGAACAACGACTCCTCGAGGTTGGCGCCCGTGACCGACAAGCCATGGATGAGGCCGGCGCGGATGGCCGGCGCCAACGTGATGCCCAGCTGCGCCGACGACATCGCCCCAGCCACCGCCCAGAACATGCGCCCGCCGCCCTGGATGTGCTGCCAATACGAAATCAAGGCGTCGCGCGTCGCGCGGGCGTTGAAGTTTTTGTAGTTGGTCAGAACGAAATCGAGGACCGGGAATTCAGCGTTGGTCATGGTGGACATGCGGGTCTCCTCCGACGGCAGATCGATGCGGACGAGGCGCCTATGACGGCTGGGGCCCCCACCGTCAACACGCGCAGCGGCGACCACGACGACGACGACGACGAGGACGGCGACGGCGACGGCGACGACCAAGACAGCCCCCGGTGCGATTCATACCCACTTTTCCCCCTTCGACCCCACACGACCCGACCAGTCCCACCAGTCCCACCATCCCAGGGGGGGCCCCGCTGGCAGTGGCGCGGCGGATCGGGGACGCTGAGCGATACGCATGCGCCGTCGGCCACCTTCACCCGCTCCGCCGGCAACGGCCACCTCGGCAGCGCCGTTTTCGCTCGCGACGCTGACGGCGACGACCACGGCCCCGCTGGCCACGACGTCAAAACCCGACCACCAGCGGGACGAGCCAGAACCCGCACAGACGCTGGCCTCCCTGATGAACGACGTCGGCCGGCAGCGGACCTTTTTGATGGTCTGTGTGATGACCCTGGGCTGGACGGGACCCGTCACCGCCGGCCTGTTGGCGCTGGCCGTCGGCGGCTCGGGCGGCGCCATCGTGGTCGCCATGGGCGCCGGCCTGGGACTGACGATGGCGGCGGGCCTCGGCGGACGAAGCCTCGCCTGGCGTCGACTGCGGCGGGCCGCTGCCGACCTCGACGTCGACATGGTGATGCTGCAGCAGGCCCTGGTCCTGGTCGAGCGCGATGGCATCGACGGCGCCGTGGCCCTGCAGCAGGTCCTGCAGCCGCCCCCCGTCGGACCGTCGCCGGCGGCGTAGTCCTCGTCACCGCCGTCAGTCGGGGACGATTTCCTCGTCCTGCTCGATGCGAGAGGCGACCCAATCAAACGCGCCGAGGGTGACCTTGCTCTGGCAGTACTCGCACACGCCCGTCTGCGAGATGTTCAGCGGCGCCCCACAGCTCGGGCAATTTTTCAGGCTCGCGCTGCCCTTGGCGTCGGCGTGCTTGACGAAGGTCCAATACTCCGTGAAGGCCCGCCTCTCAACGAGGCTGCCCGCCACCTGCTTGTTGGCCTTGTCGTCCATCGTGTAGTCAAGACAGGTCGCATGGATGCGACAGGTGGCCGAGAGGTGGGCGCCATCGCGCTCGACGCGGCACAGCTCGACCTGACGAATATAGAGCTGGTCGACGACGTTTCTGAGCTGTTGGCGCTGATACTCCTCGATCCAGAAGCGATGGCTGCCAAAGAGCGCATCGGTCTCCCAGGGGCGCAGGCCGTTGGTGTCGCGCGTGCTCCAGGCCCCCTGCAGGTTCTCGAAAATTTCCCGGGCCCGCTTCACCAGGCGCGTGGTCTCGGCCTCGCCCAACAGGGCCATGGCGTCGTTTTCGACGCTGTCGTCTTTGGCCGTCGGCGCGTGGGTGCCGAGTTCCTCGACGTTTTGGGTGAGCAGGGGTCCCCGGGCCTCTTCGTCGAGGACGCGGAGGCTCCGCACGGTCCAGTCGGCGGCACCAGGCACCAGCGACGTCGCGCAGTGGACGCAGCGGCCCTGGGCATCGCGCTCCAGGGCACTGCCGCAGCCGGGGCAGCCGAAGCGGGCGATGGTGTCCTCGACGACGGCGGGGGCGCCGACGGGCCGGCTCAGGGTCCACTCCTCGTGGGAGTAGAAGCTGGCGGGCTTGGTGCCATGCTCGACGTGGCGATTGAGGTGCAGGCGAACGCGGACGGCGATCATGGCCACGCCATCGACGTCGGCCTTGTCGACGTCGACGATGCCGATGCTGCCGATGGTCACGCCGCGCACGACGGCCACGCCCTGGCTGCGCGTGGCCAAAATGTGGGCCACCGACGGCGACAGATACGGCGACAGGGCCTCGAGGTCGGCAGGCTTGGGCCCTGCCTCGAAGGCGCGGGTCACCAACAACACCGTGCGCTCCAGAAACAGCACCTCGGAGAAGCCGGCGTCGATGGCGCGACCGGCGGCCGCCCACGACGGCGGCAGATGGGCATGGAAGCGGGTGCTGCGCCGCATCACGGGAGCCGCGGGCCGATGACGGCTGTCGTCGTCGTCGTCGTCGTCGTCACCGTAGGACGTGGACGGGCCGCGGTTCTTCGCCTTGATCAAAAACACGATGATGATGACCACCAACACGAGCTTGAGGGGCCACGGCAGGACGCTGAAGATCAGGTGAAACAGCAGACCGATCAGGTCGCCGCTGCCGCCGCCGCCGCCGCCGCCGCCGCCGCCGCCGCTGCTGCGACGACTGCCGGAATATGACGAGCCGCCGCCGACGCGGGCCTCGGCGGCCTCGGCCAACAGCAGGCCGATGACGACGACGGCCGTCGTGAGCGCGGGTCTTGATCGGAAGGCCCACAGCAGGCGGTGGCCACCACGCAACAGGCGCCCGACGAGGTGATGCATGAGCTGGTTCACGCGCCACCTCCGACCTGGCCCGAGCGTCCGATGGTGGGGGCATTGGCGAGTTCGTCGACGTCGTTTTCACCGCGGGGCACATAGGGCGCCAGCACGGCGCCGACGGCGGCGATGGCCTCGGCCCGACGGTCGGGGTTGCCACACGCCGCCACGACATCGTGGGTCAAGCGAGCCCTTACGTCCCTGGGCACCCGGGCCTCCAGGCCGGTATCAAACACGACCCGCACGCTTTCCTCGAGGTCAAACCACACAATCAACAGGCCCACTCGTTCCCGAGTCTTGTGCACCCCGCGGGAGAAAAACGCCTGCGTCGTCGCCGCCTCCACCGCCATGGCCTTGCGGGCGGCAAGCGTCGTCAGCTTCGCCACCGCCGTCAGCCGGCTGAGCCAAAACAAGCCGACGGCCGTGACGGCGACGATGGGGAAGACGAGGTCGTGATGGACCTCGACGGGCACCATCAACACCAGGGCCAGCGCCAGCAGGGCGCCGACGAGGGCATTGCGAAAGGCCGTATCGAGATAGCCGTCGGCGCGGACGTAGCCGACGACGACGACCTCGGCGCCGCACACGCTCTCGGCGGCTTCAACCGCGCGGGTGATGGAGGACCGGGCTTCGGGGGACAACGACATGGCGCAGGATAGATCAGGGCTGCAACATATGGGCGTCGAGAATCGGGATGGGGACGACATCTCAGCGGGCCGGCGCCGTGATCATGCGGGGTCGCTGCTCGACAGCCGCGCCCTGCCCGCCAATGATGGCGCGGCCACTGCTGGCGGTCGAGGTTTTGCGTGCGAAAGCTGCTGCGTCGGTTGTTTGGGCTCGGCGCCCCGAAGGCGGCCAAGGCGACGAAGACGACGACGACGACGACGACGACAGACTGGTCGGCGCTGGCGTTGTCGCGCTTGTCGTATCTGGCAGATCTGTCGGAGCCGGAGCGGGCGCGGGCCCTGGGCCATCTCAATGCCATCGCCAATGGCGTGCCGTTTGTCGGCGCCGATGGCTTGGAGATCACCGAGGAGATGGTCGTCGTCATTTCGGGTACAGCGGCGCGCTTGTCGCGCAACCTGCCGCTGAGCACCTGGCAGCATTTGCGGCGCATCACGGTGACGCCCGCCCATCTGGCGATGCATGGCAGCGACGACATTGTCTTTGGCCTCGCGTCGAGCACCGGCGAGGTGACGTTGTCGTGGAATGCGGTGACCCACGGGCTGCGCAATCCCCTCGATGGCCACGATACGGCGCTGCACGAATTCGCCCACATCCTCGACGTCGGCGATGGCTTGTTCGATGGCATTCCGCCCGGGCACGCTCCCGACCACCATGGCTGGGCCCATGGATTGGCGCGGGGATTTGTGCGCTTTCAGATGAAGGCCAACAAAGGGCTGAAGCGACGAAACGTGATGCGGGCCTATGGGGCGACCAACGCGGCTGAGTTCTTCGCGGTGGCGACGGAGGCGTTTTTCGAAAAGCCCCGGCAGCTCAAGCGGGCCAAGCCCGACGTGTACCAGGCCCTCTCTCGCTACTACCGCATCGATCCCCTGCGCAAACGACGCTGAGGCCTCACGGCGCGGCGCGCAGGGGCACCAGCACGACGTCAGACACCGTGGCGGCGGCTTCGACGACGACGGCAGCCCCCGCTGGTTCGGCGTGGTCGCCGTTTTGCCGCAACACGAAGACCTGGGCGGTGTCGTCGCTGCCAATCAGGCCGGCGGTGAGGGTGCCGTCGATGGTGACGTCGCCGTCGTCGTCGACGATGCAGCTGATGCGGGCGCCGCGGTCGCTGGCTTCGTCCCGGGTGGTGACGACGACGGTGACGCGGTCGGCGTCAGACGCGGTCCAGACGATGGGCAACGCGGCGCCGCGGATGACCTCGGTCACGCGGTCGATGAGCAGGGGCTCGGGGGCCGTGAGCACGAGGTCGAAGCCGGGGAAGTCGGCGCCGCCGAGGCCGCCGACGCTGAATTCGTCGTCGGCGAGGAACAGCTGCTCGCGGGCGGGGAGCAGGTCGCTGTCGTAGCAGTCGCCGTCGGTGGAGGGCGCCAGGGTCACGGGGCCGTCGAAGAGGCCGACGATGATGGCGCCAGCGTCGCCGGCGAAGGTCTGGTCCGGCGATTGGCCTTCATGCAGAAACAGGGCGCAGTCGCCGACGACGAGCTCGGGCTGCGCCGTCGACGCCCGCACCGGGCAGGCGTTGATGCCGATGCCGCGGCGGGTGCTGCAGGCGGGGGCGCCGTCGGCGGGGTCGCGACAGGTGCTGTCGGTGCGTTGGTCGACGTCGACGACGAGGGTGTCGGCAGCGGCACACACGCCGTCGTCCCCTGGCCGTTGCCCGTAGCCACATGCGGGCCCGGGGTCGTTCGCGGGGTAGCAGCCGGCACCGGCGACAGTCAGGGCCAGCCAGGGCAGAGCCATCATGGGCAAGCAGCGCATGGAGCGATGCTAGCCCAACGCACGGCGCAACCAACGTCGCTCAGCGACGGCGAGAGGCCTCTATCTCTGCGAGCACGCGGGTGGCGCCGTAGACGTGCTGGAGGGCTGCGAGGATGGCGTCGGCGTGGACGGCGACGGTGCGGTTGACGTCGGCTTCGTAGACGTAGCGGCCGCCGAGGGAGGCGAGGTTGCCGACACAGCGAAAGATATCTCCGACGAGAAGCTTAAAAGGTGCTCATCCAACGGCATCGAAGTCGGCGGATGAAGATCAGCACTGACATGACGAAGGAAGACGTAGCCGCAACACGGCCGTGCGCGGTGCGGGCGCGGCGTAGCCCGGGACGCCTACAGGAGCAGATAGTGCGTGGCGTTCAGCGACGTCTCGGCGGCCTCGATCGAACGGACCAGGCGAAGCGTCTCGCCTGGATCTCCAAGATCGACAAAGTAGTCCGCGGGCGCACCCGCTGCGTCACGCACGACCTTCACGATGGGCGACGCCCACGCCGCGACGTCGCGGGGGGCTTCGACGACGACGGCGGTCTCGCCGCCCGACAGACGCACGACAGTGCCGGGCGGAAACAGCCCGACGGTTTGCACGAACAACGTCAGCGCGTTGGCTTCGAATCGAGGTGCGTTGTCGACGAGTTGTCGCACCGCGACGTCGGGGGCCAGCGCGCGTGGCCCGGCGGCGTCGGGCCGCGTGGCGCGGCCCGAGGTCAGCCCGATGAACGAGCACGCGACCGCAATGATCGCCGCCGCCGTCGTCGTCGAGCCGTGCGCAGTGTCGACGTTGCGCGCGCGCGGCAGGTCGAGCACGGCTGACAGCAGCGCCATCGACTCGTGCGGCACCGCCGTCATGCGCACCGCGAGCGCCGAGATCGCGCCGATGCGCGGCGCGATGGCCGTCGTCGACGACTCCGCGGGAATCACGACGGCGCCCGCCTCGTGCAGCAGCGCCTTGAGCCCTAGGGAAGCCTGCTCGACGCGCGAAAGCCCGAGGCGCTCGCCCATCACCAGCACCAAAGCGGTCACCGCGGTGGCATGCCCGGCTTCGTCGACGTTGAATTCGACCGAACAGGCGAGTCCGATCATCAGGCTCGAATGCCCCGCCCCCGCGTCGACGAGGGCCTGCAGGCCGCGCCGCAGGCGCCCGAGCTGCGGTGCGCGTCCTTCGCGGACGCGGTCGAAGCTGGCGCCGGCGAGCACCTGCAGCTGCGCGTAGCAGCGGGCGACGTTGCGTCGGACGTCGATGTCGCGGCCGCGTTTGGTCTCGTCGCTGCGCCGGACGACGAGCCCGTCGAGCTGCAGCGCCGACAACGGCGTGGCGCCCGGCTCGCCTGCGGTCTTGAAGGCTGCGAGGAAGGCCATCATCAAGCCGAGCGTTGGGGCGCCGGCCAGCCGGATTTCCGAGATGTCGAGCCGCTCGAACGTGCGTCGCAGGTGGTTCGTCGCCTCAGCGGCGTCGCCGCGCGGCTTGACGAGCAAGCGGTTGTAGAAAACCGCATCGCCGTTCACTTGCACCGACATCGCGCCGGCGTCCTGCGCTGCTGCGGCGAGGGCGGTCATCAGACCCTGTACGGTGGCGCCGACGGCGTCGTTGCCGAGTTGGTGCATCGACGCGATGCGCATCGAACGTGACAGGTGGATCAACACCTGTCGCCCGAGCTCGTCGCTGGTCTCCGCTGATCCCTCGCGCGTCGCTTCAGTCATCGGCACCTCCGCCGTGGTCGACCGGCGCTCCGTCGCTTGAGCGGTCGGCGTTGCGGCGAGGATCATCGAGCCGCCGCAGGGCCTCGCGCACGGCCTCCTTCAACTCGCGCTGCATGAGGGCCTTGAACACGCCGCCGCGGTCGAGGGTGGCGGTGAGCAACGGGCGCGATTCGACGTCCCCGAGCTTGCCCAGCGCCAGGGCGATGGCGCACTGCAGGCCCACGTCGGTCTCGACAGCAAAGCAGTTGCGCAGCGCTGCGCACGCCGGGGGCGTGCCGATCACCGCCAGGGCCGACAGCGCCGCTCGCCGCTCGTCGATCGGCAGGGCCCGATCGACGACCCGGGACGACAGCGTGGGGACCACTGCGCCGTCGCGCGCCCGGACGAGGAGGGCCACCGCCGCCGCCCGTCGCGCCGCTGAAAGGCCCTGGCCCGGTTGCAGCGACCGCACGACGACATCGCGCACCAGCGACAACTCGCCGGGTTTCAGCTCCTTCAGTGCGGGCACGGCCAGGCTGTCGGCGCCGCCGAGCGCGGCCGAGGCAACGCCACGCACGTGCGCGGGCCCGAGCGCGCGGGCGACCCGCAGGTACACGACGATCATCGCCGGATGACGGCGCAGCGCCGCGATGACGGCGTCAACGGTGGGGCCGACGGCAGCGACGACATCGGCGACGGCCGCCCGGCCCGCCGAAGACGTCAGCAGGGTACAGGCGTCGAGCAGGTCGGCGGCGTGGCTCGCCGGCAGCACGCGCAAGCACACGCTCGCGACCGCACCGGTCGCCGGATCGTCGAGTTGCTGGACAAGCAGCGGCAGGACGCGCGGCGACCCAAGTACGCGGGCGACGAAGTCCGACGGAGGATGAGCGACGTACGTCGCGCGTGGATCGAGGGCGATGCAGCGCGCGAGCCCCTGCGCGAGTTCTGCGCTTCGCCGGTGATTCACCAGGCCGTTCGCGAGCTCGACGGCAACGTCGTCGAGCAATGCGCTGCCCACGGCATCGTCAGCGACTGCGCCCCAGGTGAGGTACAGCGACGAGAAAAGTTGCGTGCGCTGTTGCGCCGTCTCGTCGCGGCGCAGACCCGCGACGAGCGCTGCGCGGGCCGGTGCGTCGGCGCTGGGGTCGACGATTCGCTCGGCCCCGCCCTGGCGGTCGAGGATCTCCTGCGCGATTGCCAGCGGGCGTGCATCGTCGAGCAGCGCCTTCGCCGAGACGATCGAGCGCGACCCGGCCGTGCGGTCCTGCGTCGTCATCGCATCCATCAGCGTCTCAAGCATGCCGAGCCCGCTGGTGCCATCGCCGTCACCGCCACCCTCGGACAACACCCCAGTGGTCTTTACCTCGACGTGGGCAAGGCCGTGTTCCCACATCGTCGCGACGAAGTCGTAATCAGCGAGGAAGCGCTGCGTGACCGCCAGCCACCAGCAGCGAAACAGGGTTTCGGCCTCGGTCGAGGAAAGCCCGGGGACGAAGACGAGCCCGGTAACGCCGTCGGCGAACAGACTGCCGACAAGCGCGTCCTGCTGGGGTTCATCTTCGAACAAGACGCGATCCCCGAGACGCACTGACGTCGACAGGATCGTCAACTCGACGGGCCCGACGTTCGCCATCGCCACCGCGGCCTCGACCGCGCGTTCGCGCTGGGAAGCACAATTCTCGTGCGTCTCGCCGTACAGGCGAAACGCGCGGATCAGTCGACGAAACGCACCGACGAAAGACATCGCCGCGGGCAGCGCGGGGTCGGCCTTGGCTGGATCCTCAACGGTCATGATGCTGCTGACCACTCCAGCGCGATGACCGGCCCTTCAAACAGGCGCCGACGGACTCGCCATTGGAGTGGGGCGGCAGTTCGATGAACAGCTGTTCACGCAGGATGGCGCGGGCTCGCTCGACAAAGCGAGAAGAGCAGCGAATGTCCTGACCATGGCGACCCATGGGCGAGTCATAACGCACAGCGTGGCCGACGTCATCCATCGACGATGCCGTCATCGTCGGATCGAGGGGTCGTCGGGCTGTCAGGGGCCGCTGAGGCATCGGGCGCGGGCTTTTTGCCGGCGCTGGGTCCTCGGCGAGCGACCATCGGCACGCTAGAGTTCGTCGGCCTGACGGACTCCATCCGCGTCGGGGTCACCGCCCTTGCCTGCAAGAAGGCGTACCCCGTTGTC
>CAJBHN010001007.1 GCA_903952805.1 uncultured Myxococcales bacterium
AGGCGTGGCATGGGACCGGGGCTGGTGGCGAGCTCGTGGACCAGGGCCAGGGCCCGGGCGGCGGCATCGCTCGTGGCGTCGAGGCTGCTGTCGACGTCGCTGCGCTCCATGATTCGCAGCTCGGCGCCGCGACGGCGAGCCGGGGCCATCTCGTGCTCGAGGGCCTGCAAGAGGCCGCTTTCGACGGCGTCGATGGTGCCGGTGTTGTCGCCAGTCAGTCGGACCTCGAGGATGGCGCTGGTTTCGGGCTCGTCCTCGGACAGAAACGACGTCGCCGTGACGCCACAGCGACCGGCCAGGGCCCGGGCGGCGATGACCGTGGCGTTGCGATAGCCCTCGCTCATGGCCGTAGCCCCGTGGGTGTTGACACCGGTGAGGTGTATGCGCAGCCGGCGCGCGGCGGTCGACGAGGCAGGCAGAGGCTGGCCGGGTACGCGCACGCGCGCCCGCGCGGCGTCGAAGTTCTCGACGTTGATTTCAAACGGCGAGAGTCCGTCGGCGGTGTAGGCAAAGCTGACGCCGCGGGACTTGAGAGCCGCCGCGAGGCCCATGACGGCGTCCATGCGGCCGATCTCCTCGTCGGGTCGAAACACCAGCACGAGCGGGCCGTGGGGCAGCGCGGGTTCGGCCTTCAACAGCGTCGCCATCGTCATGAGTTCGGCCATGCCGAGCTTGTCATCGAGGCCGAAGGGCACGTCGCCGGGACCGTGCAAGACATCGTCACCGACGAAGGCCTGCAGCAAGGGATAAGACGCTGCGTCGACGTGCAGGCGATCGTTTTGTGGGTAGGCGATCCGCGAGCCATCCCACCCCGGAGCCATCAGCAAGGATGCCAGGGGACGGGCACCGTGGGCGGTGTCCATGTGGACCATGAGGGCGGTGGTGGGCGCAGCCTCGCAGCCAGGCGACGGAGGGATTTGAACCAGCAGGTTGGCGAAGTCGTCGCTGCTGACGTCGAAGCCCTGCGCGGCGAAGCGTGCCGACAACGCCGCTGACAACGTGCGTTGACCCTCGGTGGAGGGGATGGTCGTGCTGCGCTCATCGCTGGCCGAGTCGATGGCGATGACGGCCTCCAAGGCCTCTGTGCCCCAGATGGCGAGGGTCTCCAACGGCGTTGCTGGTGTCACGTGATGCATGTGGCGCTTGTCTCCCGCTGTCCGTCCGTCGGCAACCATGGACTTCGGCGTGACGGCTTGCACGCATCGCGCGGGCGCTCACGAACGCGTGGCGAGTTGGGAAACCTTTTGCGCCAGCAGGCGGACCTGGACGTCGTCTGGATTCAAACGCAGCAAAGCCTCGGCGGCCCGCACCGCGACGGGCCATCGCCTCATGGCGACGTTGGCATCGAGCAAGGTCCGCAGCGCGCCCTGGTCATCCTGATCGAGCTCAAGCAGCTGTTCTGCGACGTCGGCGACCTCGTCGTGGACGCCGGCGCGGGCAAATACCGTCAGCGACCGGAGCAGGACATCCCGAACTGGCCGGAGCTGGGCTGCGCGGCGGGCAAGGTCGACGGCCTGGGGACCGCCCTTCATCGCCTGCTCCAAAAAGGCGTGGGCGGCGGCGGCGTCGATGGCTTCGTCGACGTGTCGCAGCCGTTTGCGAACGCCGTCGTCGTTGGGTGCCAATTCGTAAGCCCGCAGCAGCACCTGCTGAGCGCCTTTGAGGTCTCCTGCAGCCACCAGAAACGCGGCCTCGCTGACGTGACCCAGCACCTGCTCACGCGGGACTCCCGAGGGCGAGTCCGTTCCGCGCCGAGGGTCCCTGCTGCCGTGCTGCGTGATGACAGCGCTGAGCTGCTCAGTCAGCTCGGGGCTGAGCCCTTCGAAAGCGATGTGAATGCCAGACACGCGAGACTGCTTCGGTGCCGCCGAGGCGTCGCTGACGATGACGACGCGACCCATCAACTCCAGCATACCGGGATCGGCAGGAATGCGGAGATGCACCAGGGTCCCGGCGGGGGGAGGGCTCGCGCTGCGCAAGAACGCGCCGTCGAGCCCCACATCTTCAAGCACCAGTTCGACAATGCGGTCGTCGTATTCGACGTCAACTGACATGCCCATGCGAATACGTGGCTGCGACGACGTCATCGCGATGCGGCGGGCGTCGCCTCCGTCGACGATCCCACCCAGGCCCCCGTCATGGTGATTGGTGTTGTCGGACCTCGGGGCCATCGGTCCCCAGCCGTCGTCGTCGTCGTCGTGTTCGCCGTCGTGATCGGAATCTGGTCCGTCAGCGCCAGCTTCATCGAGGTGACGAAGGGC
>CAJBHN010001008.1 GCA_903952805.1 uncultured Myxococcales bacterium
GGGCCGGTGCTTGAGGTTTCGATTTCGACGCCATCGTCGTCGATTTTGTAGCCGACGTCGCCGACGTGGCCTTCGGCGCTCAGCGTACCGTCGGAGTCGATGCTGCCTTCCTGACCGAGGATCGACAGATGGGCCGCCGCCTTGCCGTCGACGGAGCCGTCGGCGTGGCGCGTGATGCCGACGGTGGCCCCGTAGCCGCTGACGCCCGACAGGGTGACCATGGCCTTGCCCTCCAGCGTGAAGGAGATCCCCGCCACCGGTCGCCCGGTCAGGGTGCGGAGCTTGTCGGCCACGCGGGTGCTCATGTTGATGTCGCTGACGGTGTCGCCGCGGGCCTCACGGTAGGCCGCGTTGGCGCGTGAATCTTGGATTCGGCTGCCGACCGCCGGGAGGTTCGACGGGAGTGCGGGGCCTGCAGCAGGCCCCATGGCTCGCAACGACGCCACGCTCTTGGCGCCGTCGACGGCGGCGCCGTATTGCTCGCGGTAGACGCCATAGGCCTCAACGTAGGCCCTGGTGGTGGCCAGGTTGTGCTGCAAGGCCAGGTTGCGCAGGGGGGCAGGCAGGGCCGGGTCATCTTTGAGAAGGCTCGGTCCCGGTGGGGGCGTCGGAGCCCTGGGCGGCACCGGCGTCACCAGCGCTGCCGTCGACGACAACACGCCGCTGTGCTCCAAACGACGGACCAGCACGTCTCTGGTGCTGTCGTCGACCGCCGCGAGCAGTTGACCGAACTTTTCGCCGTTGGCGCCGGCGAGGCCGACGACGGCGTCCTTGAGATCGGCGTTGGGCAGGCGCAGCAGCCCGAGGACGGCGGCGTTGGCGCTGTCTGGCGCGACGAACAGCGGAATCTGCGCACGGCGGGCGGTGGCGACGGCTATGTCGACGACGTCGCGTGGGGCGCGCTGTGGGGCCGACGCCCGGGTGATGTCTGTGGCACCGGCGTCGCCGGTCGGGAGGGCTTCGGCGTCGTCGAGGGCGGGCGGTGTCGGCGGACCCGATGCCCCAACGGTGGGGGTGGCGTTGGGGGCGGCGTTGGGGGTGGTGGTGGGGCGAGGGCTGGTTTTGACAGATGACACGATGACCTCCGCCGAGGTCCTGTGCCGGTGGTGTGCCATCCGATTGGTCGCAGCCGGAAGCGACGACGACGACGCTGACGTCGCGGGCCCCGTCCCACCTGAAACGGCGCCGTTTCAGACCATGCTCAGCGGGTCCAAACCGCCGACAGGTAGCGGCCGTCTGGGTGGCGTTCCTGGATGGCCTCGAGTTCTCCGGTCATGGCGGCGAGGATCTGCCGGGCGTAGGTCCGGGCCCGGGTGACGACGGCGAGGTCGTCGACGGCACCGGGCAGGGGCGCCAGGGCTCGCGCTCGTTCGTCGAGAGCCACCAGGGCCAGCTCCCGGGCGGCGGTGGCGCCGGGGCCCACGAGGGCGTCGCGCAGGGCGGCGACGTCCTCGTCCCGGAGGGGGGTGAGTGTAGGTGCTTCTCCCACCGCCGCTCGGGCCAACCAGGCGCCCAAGATGGCCGAGTGAGCGGGCATGGCGCTGTCGTCGACGCTGACAAACAAGCCGTCGTTGGCGCCGAGGCCTTCCAGCAGGGCTGCGCGAAACGCCGCCTCCGTCAGGGCCGCTGCCGCCGCCGCCAATTCCGTCAGGCTCGTGATGGGGCGGTAATCGACGCGAGCGGGGTGCAGCAGGCCGCCGTACAGCAGGGGGCGCACGCGGACGAAGCCGGCGACGACCTCGCGCAGCGGGGCATCCAGGCGCAGCAGGCCACGACCCAGCAGGCCAGAGCCCTTGGCGGCAATGCGGGCCTTGATCTCGGTGCGCAGCTTGAGGCCCAGCGAGTGCCCGACGCGAAAGAGGTGGTGCAGGTTGGTGGTGGCCAGCCGGGGCCCGAGCAGGGCTTCGTCGCCCTTGGCGAGCCAGGCCAGGCCGGTGCCGGCGGTGGCAGCGGTGTGGCGGGCGGTTTCTTTGATGGCGTCGGCGTCACCGAGGTCGGCGGCGTCGGCGGCGTGGACGCGGTTGGCGACCAGCATCAGTTCGTGCTGCACGCGATCGCGCCCCGGTTCGTCGAGGGTGGCCAGGGCCCGGGCCAGCACGCTGCTGCCATCGCCCAGCAGGTCCCACGGCAGCAACGGCGAGGTCGTCAAATCGGTCGACGTCGCGTCGTCGTTGGTGGTGTGCACCGGGCGAGACGGCGGCGCGTTGACGTTGGCGGCGGCGTCGGGATCAAGCCACGCAAAGACGGCGGCGGCTTCCTCCGTCGGCAGAAACCCGAGGTCGGCCAGGCGGGCATTGCGCCAATGCAGCGCCTCTTCCTCGAGGCTGCTGGGCAATTCCCACCGCAGCGATTCGCACAGCTTCAGGACGAACTGCATGTCTCGGCCCATGAGGCGCTCGAGAAACTGCTGGATGGCCACGAGGGTGTCGTCGTCGCCGTCGACGCCGCCAAAGACAATCAGGAAGCGCTGGTCGGGGGTGATGGTGTGACGGCCGACCTCGCCCTCGGGCTCTTCCTCAAGCGTGAGGTCGTAGATGCGGCAGTGGATCTTCACCAACAGCGTCAACAGCTCGATGTCGAGGCCGCGGAACTGGCCGACGGCCCGGTCGGGATTGGCGGCGAAGAAGACGCGCACCCAGCGGGCCATGGCGACGGGGTCGACGCGGTCTTTGCGCCAGGCGTCGAGGTCGAGAAAGCCCTGCACCTGGGCCGGCGACATGAGCTCCAGCACCTCGAGGCAATCCTCAATGCCGACGTCGTTGACGGTGGCGTAGAGGTCGAGGACGGGCATCCGACGGATGACCCGCATGGTGTCTTTGCGCGACAGCAAACGGTCAAGCCGCTTCTTCGCCGGCAGCGTCGCGATTTCCCGATACAGGGCAGTCAGGTCGTTGACCGAACCCGGGGCCGGGGTGGCAACGGCGACGAGGGCGGCGGAGGGATTGGCGGGCTTGGGCTGGTCGGACATGGCGACGTCATTGAGGGCAACTCCGCCTTCGTCAACGCCGTAACGCCGTCCTGATGGCAGCCGCTTTACCGTCGTCGCCGACGCAGCAGCCCCACCAAAGCCACCAACAGCGTCGCGCCCGTCGCTGACGTGCAGGTGCATCCCTGAGCGCCCACGATGGTCACCGACGTCTCGCCAGCGGCGACGCCAGCAACGGTGACCGTGATCTTCGCCGTGCCGCCTTCGCGACCCGCTCGCAACACCGCGTCGTAGCTGCCGTCGAGAGGGTCTCGTTCAACGCCATCGATCAAACGCCCTAGATCGGTTGTGATGTCGACGTCGACTTCGTCGGCATCGGGCCCGAGGATGTTGCCGTTTTCGTCCACCAGTCGGACGCGGATGATGCTTTCGTCGACGCCATTGGCACTCAGGGTGTCGGGTGTGGCCTCGATAATGGTTCGAGCCGGGTCTGGTGCGCTGGCGTTGATGGTGACGCGCACCGACGTGCGGGCGATGGCGTAGCGCCTGTCGCCGGGGAACTCGGCGTGGAGCCCGGCCTCGAGGATGCCAGCGGTCACAAATGTGGGATCGGCGGTGAAGTCGAAGGCGGCGACGCCAAAGGCATTGGTGACGGCCTCGCCGAGGCGTTCGTTGGCTGAGGGGCGGCCATTGGCGTCGACGTCGTAGAAAAAGCGCACCGGCAGTCCTTCCAGCAGCTTGGGCGCCGAGCCGTCGAGAGCTTCGCCCGCAGCGGCGGCGTCGCCGGTCTCGTCGACGAGCGTGGCTGCGAGCGTGACCGTGTCGCCGATGGCCATGACGATGTCCTCGGCGAATGCCAGGGCCGGCACCTCGGGACGCACGACGAGAGGCGCGGTGGCGGTTTGCGGACAC
>CAJBHN010001009.1 GCA_903952805.1 uncultured Myxococcales bacterium
CTGGTGCTGCCCTTGTTGCATGTGACCTACACCGCCTGGCTCTTTTTGCCGCTCATTTGGCGCACGAGCGATGCCCGCTTTCTCGCCGCCAATGGGCAACTGGTGTGGATCGAGCGCGACGCCCTCGACGCCGTCGGCGGCTTCGCCGCCATCAAGAGCGAGATTGTCGACGACATGGCCCTGTGCCGGGCCATGAAGCGGGTGGGCCGACGCGTGTTGTTTGTCGATGGCCACGAGCTCGGCAGCTGCCGCATGTATCGCTCGCCTCGCGCGGTCGTCGATGGCTTCTCCAAGAACCTCTATGAAGGCGTCGGTGGCTCCCTGGTGGGCTTGCTCGGCGTCATCGCCCTGTACAGCACGGCCTTCGTGCTGCCGTGGGTGGCGATGGGCATGCTGGTCGTGACGTCGACGATGACGACTGGAGGGCTGTCAGCGGCACTGTCATCGCCTTGGAGCATACCGGCATTGACGGCGGTGGCCGCCGGGCTGGCCCTGCGCCTCGTGCATGTGGTCCGGCATCGCACCGATGTCGTCAGCGCGCTGGTGCATCCGGTCGGCGTCGTGGTGCTGTTGGCCATCGCCGTGCGCTCCTGGTGGTGGTCCAGGTCGGGCCGTATTGCCTGGGCAGGCCGTCAATACGGCGCCCGGCCGAGCCGAGTGACGCACTCGCCATGATGCCCCTCGCTGGACACCCTCCCGATGAGTTCGCACCGCCGCCGCCGACGACGACGACGACAACACCGGCCAAGCGCGGTTGGGCGCTGACGCTGGCGCGCGCCTATGTTCGGCGCGCGATGCGCACCCGCTTCGACGGCGTCTACGTCACCGGCCTTGAGACGACTCGCGCATTGTGCGCGGATCAGCCGGTGTTGTTCGCGTGCAACCATGTGACGTGGTGGGACGCCTTCGCCCTCGTCCTCATCGACGAAGCCCTCGGCACCGATGGCGCAGTACTCATGGACGAGGTGAACCTCGCGAGGCTGCCCTTTTTCGGTGCCATCGGCGCACTCCCCATCGACACCAGCGGCGGCCCCCGCGTTCGTCGACAACTGCAGGATGCTGCTCGCCACCTCAACGCTGCCGGCAAGACCTTGTGGATCTTTCCCCAGGGGCGGCAGCGCGCATCGCACCTGCGGCCCCTGGCGTTTCAGCCGGGGTTGCGGCTGCTCGCGCGGCGCGCCGGTGTCCCCGTCGTTCCAGTATCATTGGCCTATCCGTGGCGCGACGCGCCGGCCCCCGCCCTGGTCATGCGATTTCATGCGCCCATCGCCCCCGACGTGGACGTCGTGCGCCACGCCGAAGACAGCGTCGCTGCCGGCCTCGACCACGTCGACGACGACATCGACCATGGCGTCGTCCCCGGCGCGGTCCTGGTGGCTCCCAAAGCCCGGGGCACCCAGGACGGCCTGCCGGCTCGGGCCTTGCGGCGCCTGATGGGAGGCCACCAATGAGCCCGCTGCTCATCCTCCCGCTGCTGGCGGCTCTTCAACCGGGCACCTATCGCCTCGATGTCAACGTCGTGGTCATGGCCAGCGTGCCGGTGCTGGGCGAGCAACGCACCGTGACCAGCACCACCAGCATCATCGTCGTCGACGACGTTGGCATGGCCACCGCCCGTGCCTGCAAGGTTGTCACCAAGGGGCCGGGATTTCAGTCCCGCCTCCCTCCGTCGTCGCTGCGAACCCTGCCCACGTCGCGATTTGCCATCACAACCGCTGGTCAAACCATTCGCGCCGACATGGGAGAAGGCCAGATGGCCTACACCGGCGACGGACCGATGCCGCAATCAGACAAAGACCCGCGCGTCACCGACCCCGACGGCGATGGAAAACCGGGCATGCGGATGCTGTTGGACCTGGGCGCGCTGGGGAAATGGGACTTGCAGATCGTCAGCCGGGGTCACACCAAGCTCGAGGGGACCCTGACCGCAGACGGAGCGACCGGACGCTTGACGAGCGTGATGTCTGAGGAGCAGGTCCTGTCGGGACTGCCGGTGTCGCTGCCCACGCGCAGCAGCCCCATCGACCCTGGTCGCAGCAGTTTTGTGATGCGCCGGCTGGCCTCGCCGACGGATACGTCTTTCTGCGCCTGGTGATCGGTCACCTGGGCACCAAACGCCGCCTGTAATTCGCGCGACGAAATTTCTTCGGGTCAAAAACTTTCGGATGGAGCCACCTGCCTCCATAGTCCGACCTGTGGCGCCGCTCGGAGACAACCGGCGCCATCTGAACGGGTCACATCGACGACGTCGACAACGCTGGCGCAGCTGCGCCCGTGGTGGGCGGTCGTGTGTCCGCTTGGCGAGCACGGTCTACGGAAGGAACGAAGCAATGGTGGCATTGGTCGCAGCAAAGCAACGCGCGTGGCAGCCCGGCGAAGTCGACCCCCTCGACCTGCAGGTGCCGTATGAGCCCGTGGCCGAGCCGGTTCGTCAGTCCCCACTGACCCGTGCCCCAGGCGTCACCACGGTGTCGCCCCTGCCCAACCAGCTCTACCGGGGCGACACCCTGGAGACGTTGCAGCAGTGGGATAAAGGGTATTTCCACGCCACCATCACGGACCCACCGTACAACATTGCTCGCGATCGCAAGGGTTTGTCGTGGGCGTTTTCCTCCCATGTGACGATCGAAAACGAGTGGGACCGCTACACGCCCGACCAATACGAAGAGTTCACGGCCGCGTGGCTCAAGGAGATTTGCCGGACCACCAAGGAAAACGGCAACATCTTCATTTTCGGCAGCTATCACAACATTTACACGATCGGTGCCATTGCGGCGCGCCTTGATCTGCGCGTCATCAACAGCATCATCTGGGCCAAGCCCAACGCCCAGCCGAACATCACCTGCCGCATGCTCACCGAGAGCACGGAGC
>CAJBHN010001010.1 GCA_903952805.1 uncultured Myxococcales bacterium
GTCTTGCCGGTGTAGGGCTCGCCCGTCAGCGCCAGCCGGAACGTGCGACCCGCCAACACCAGATCTTCGAGCGCCACGATGCGGCCCATGGCCTTGACCTCGGCGACACTCGTGGGCCGGGCCCGACCCGACAGGTCCCGCAGGGCCGTCATGGCGCGGGCGATGTCCCTGGCGGCCGCGTCGGTCTCGCTCTCCAGCACCGTGATGGCGTCGTCCAAGACGGGCTCACGGCCGCGCTTGATACGCGCGATCCGCTCCAGGCGAGCGATGGGGCGGGCCAGCAATTCCAGGGTCCGGCAGGCGAAGTAGCGGGGAATGAAGCGGGGGTCGGCGCGGTCGATGGCGGCGAGGCCGTCGACGTAGGCGTTGAGCAATTCGTCCTCGGCGTTGTCGTCCATGGTGGCAGCGACGGTGAAGCGGGCGAGGTCGAAGGCGCCGTCGCCGAGGCAGGCGCGGTCAAGGCCGACCAGGCAGAGCGGCGGGGTCAGGGGAGTGCGCTCGGTGCGGGCGATGATGTAGGCGGGTTCGGCGGCGCCATGGCACAACACCCGACGACGCGCCGTGCGAAATGCGTTGTCCTGGGCGACGATGGCCGGGCGCAGGCTGCGCTGCATGTCTGACATCGACAACGTCAGCAAGTCGTGGCCGAGGCCGTCTTGCTCCCGCAACGCCACCCAGCTGCGCAGCTCCTCGACGGTCTTGCGGTAGGTGTCCATCAACGACATCGGCCCCTCGGGCAGCCGTCCCCACAGGTCGAGGACGCGGGCGCCATGGAGCCGTGAAAACAGCACGCCGACGTCGCGGGCCCGGCTGCTGGGCAGCGGCGCATCAAGGGTTTTGCCGTCGACCCAGTCGTAGGCGAGAAAGCGGCGCTCAATGCCGTCCTTGCCAAACAAGACATGCCGGGTGCGCAGCGTGGGCACCACGGGCGGGTCAGTCGCTGTTTGCAGGGCGACACAGGCCAGGGCCTCCACGTCGACACGGCGGCCGGCGGGGTCTTCGTCGACGCGGATCGTCAGCGGGGTGGCGGCGTCGATTCGAAACGAGCGCAGCGTGCCCCGCGGCAACAACTCAATCACCGCTTTCGGCGCCACGCCGATGATCGATTGGGCGGCGCCCGCCACGATGTCGCTGGTTACGGCCTGCTTCACCCGGCGGGGTGTAGCAGATGGGCCGGGCCGTGGGCGGCGGCGGGGGAGCATGTAGGCAACGTCCACACATGCTCCGACATGCTGGGCCACGCCGGCACCGGAGCGCGTCGTGGCCACGGAGAGGCTCTGCTACCGTGTCGCCCATGTTCCGCCCAATCCGCCTCCTCACGATGGTTGTCGTGTCGCTGACGGCCCTGGCCCGCTGCACCTGTGCCGAACCGCCCGGTACCCTCGGGCCTGCTGAGGGCGAAGGTGAGGGCGAAGGCGAAGGTGAGGGCGAAGGCGAAGGCGAGGGCGAAGCGGCCAGCCGGTGCTTCATCGTCGTCGTCGGCGACAATCTGCCGGCCGCCACCGCCGCGCGCTTGCCGGCGCTGCTGGCCCCGCTGACCCCCGCCGGCGAGGAATTTCTGGTGCTTGGCGCCACCGACCCGTTGCCGGGCCAGGCGTGTCTCAGTGCATCCCGGGTGCTCGCGTTTGGGCACTCCGCCGTCAGCGCCGTCGTCGTCGACGCCGCTGCACTCGCGGCGCTGGGCCCCGAGGGCTA
>CAJBHN010001011.1 GCA_903952805.1 uncultured Myxococcales bacterium
CTGCCGTCGGCTGTGGTCGTCGATCAGGATGGCGCGCTCGTGATCGCCGACACCGGCAACAAATGCATTCGTCGCGTCCGCGCCGACGATGTCGTCGAGACGGTCGCCCTGGGTTCAGCTCCGCGCGCCGTCGCCATCGCCGACGACGGCGCCATTTTCTTCGCCGACGCCGGCGCCAACACGGTACGGCGCATCGCCCCGGATGGCACGCTGACGACGTTGGCGGGCACCGGCATAGCCGGCTTCACCGGCGACGGCGGTGCGGCCACGAGCGCGCAGTTGAGGTCCCCAGGCGGGCTGGTGATGCGCGGCGGCGAACTGTTCATTGCCGACACCGGCAACAACCGCGTCCGCCGCATCAACGCACAAGGCACAATCTCGACGGTGGCCGGCGGTGGTGCTGCACTCGGCGATGGCGGAGCGGCCACGGCTGCGAACTTGAACGGTCCACGGGGACTCGTCTTTGACGTCGACGGGCGCCTCCTCATCGCCGATACCGGCCGCAACCGGATCAGGCTGGTGACCATCGGCGGGACGATCACGACGGTCGCGACGACGAATGCGGCCGTGGGCCTGGCGATAGCCGGCGATGGATCGGTGTTCATCGCCGACACGGGGCTCGACCGCGTCGTGCGGCTGGGCGATAGCCCGTCGTCGGCGCCGGTGGCCGGTCTGTTTCACCCGACCGGCCCCGGTGCCCTCGCAACCGCGCGACTCTACGCACCCATCGCCCTCGCCACCATCGACAGCGCACGCGTGATGGCGGTCGGCGCCGAAGGCCGTGCCCTCGGCGTCGATCTGGACCGCGGCGTCGTTGAGGTCGTGGTGGGCTCGCCAGCGGGGCAGACGACAACCGGACCGGCGCAGCTCACATCGCTGTTCGCTGATGCCAGCGGCGTCGCCTTCGACCCCATCAACGGTCAGCTGGTGATCGCCGACCAGGGCGCTGGCGCGCTGCGCATCATCGACGTCGACGGCGACGACGACGGCATCGCCGACGACGTCGACGCCTGGACCTCCGTCGGCGACATCTCCGTGCGGGCGCCGGGAGGCGTCGCTGTCGACGGCAACAGCTTCGTCGTGGCCCGCGATGACGCCCACTGCGTCGTCCGCGTTGGCCGCGACGGCGTGCTGGCAGCCACGCCGGTGCTCGGGCGATGCGGCGTGCGTGGTGCCGGGTCTCTGCTCGACGGCCCGACGCACGTCGCCGTGTCACCGTCGACGGGGGCCATCTACGTGAGCGACACCAACAACCACCGCGTGCTGCGGGTGGCAGGCGGTGTCGTCGACGTCGTCATCGGCGACGGTTCGCCTTCGTCGGCCGGCGAGGGTGGTCCGGCGTGGCTGTTCCCGGTCCTCACACCGCGCCAGCTCGCCATCGACGCATTTGGCAACCTCTACGTGGCGTCAGCACGGACGGTCCGCGTCATCGCCAATGTCGACGACGACCAGGATGCCGACGGTGACGACCGCGTCTTTACCGTCTACGGCGGCGGCGACCGCGTGAACTTCCCCGAGCGGGACTCGCTCTGCATCGGCGCCATCGCGCTCGGTGACGATGGCAGCGTGTTCGCAGCCGACAGCTGCCAGGGGTTCATGGTCCAACTCGTGCGACGACGGGTGCCATGAGCATCGGCGACGGACGCTGCCGGGGCCATGGGTCCATGACGTCGAAGAACACGCCGGCTGCTCACGATGCGTCGCGAGCGCAGGCTGGGGCCCGGATCGCCGCACCGACAGCGTCCCACATGTCGGGTCTGCTGCGACCTGCGGCGCTGACCCGCTGGGCAGCCAAGCGACGGCGTCGCGCCGTTGACGCACTGCGATAACCGGGTGCAGGCTGCGGCCACGGAGCCCTCCCATGAAGTACCGCCTGCTCTCTCCCGGTCCCACCCCCGTTCCCGAGCGCGTGCTCACGGCGATGGCGAACCCCATTTGGCACCACCGCACGCCGGCCTTCGAGGCCACGTTCCAGAAGTGCCGCGAGGGGCTCGCCTGGCTCTTTCAGACCAAGCAGGAAGTGCTGACGCTGTCGTGCTCGGGCACCGGCGCCATGGAGGCCGCCTACCAGTCGCTGCTGTCCCCCGGTGACACCGTCATCACCATCGCCGGCGGCAAATTTGGCGAGCGCTGGGGCAATATGGCCAAGGCCTTTGGCTATAACGCCGTCATCGTCGACTGCCCCTGGGGCGAGGCCATCTCCGTCGACGCCGTCAAGACCGCCCTCGAATCCCACCCCACGGCCAAGGCCGTCGTCGTGTGCGCATCTGAGACCTCCACCGGCGTGCGCCACCCCTACGAGGCCATCGCCGGCCTCGTCAAAAACCTCCCCGAGTGCTTGATGATGGTCGACGCCATCACGGCGCTGGGCGTGTGGGACATCAGCCCCGAGCGCGATGGCATCGACGTGCTCATCACGGGCTCCCAGAAGGCGCTGATGCTGCCTCCCGGCCTGGCGTTTGTGACGCTGTCCGATAAGGCCTGGGCCCGCGCCGACGTCGCCAAGAGCGCCCGCTACTACTTCGACCTGAAGAAGGAGCGCAAAAACCAGAAGCTCAACCAGACGTCGTACACGCCGGCCGTCAGCCTCATCGAGGGCTTGTTTGAGTCTCTCAAGATGATGCAGGAGGAGGGGCTCGAGACGATGTTTGCCCGCCACGCCCGCCTCGCCCACGCCACCCGCGTCGGCGTGCAGGCCCTGGGTCTGGAGCTCTTCGCCAAGGCCCCCGCCGACAGCGTCACCAGCGTGTTGCAGCCAGCCAGCCTCAAGCCCGACGCCGTCTACAAGGGCCTGATGACCCGCGCGAACATCACCATCGCCGGCGGCCAGGACGCGGTGAAGGGCAAGATCTTCCGCATCGCCCACCTCGGCTACTACGACGACCTCGACATCATCACCGTCCTCGCCGCCACCGAAATCATCCTGCGCCAGGAGGGCTACACGAGCTTCACGCCCGGTGCCGGCGTCGGCGCCGCCAGCGCCATCCTCGCCGCAGGCTTCGTCGCCAAGCCCAAGAAGACGATGGACGGTGCCGCATGACCTTCAAGGTCCTCGTCTCCGACAAGCTCGACAAAAAGGGCATCGCCGCCCTCGAGGCCGCCGCGCCCCTCATCAGCGTCGACGTCAAAGTCGGCCTCAAGCCCGAGGAGCAGCTCGCCATCATCGGTGACTACGACGGCTTGATCGTGCGCTCGGCCACCAAGGTCAACGCGGCGATGCTCGACAAGGCCACCAGGCTCAAGCTCGTGATCCGCGCCGGCATCGGCGTCGACAACATCGACGTCAAACTCTGCAAGGAGCGCGGCGTCACCGTCGAGAATACGCCCCGTGGCAACGTCGTCTCCGCCGCCGAGCAGGCCATCGCGCTGCTGTTGTCGTTGGCGCGGCAGGTGCCGCTCGCCTCTCAGACCACCAAGAGTGGGGTGTGGGAGAAGTCGAAGTTCATGGGCCTGGAGATCACGGGCAAGACCCTCGGCATCATTGGCACCGGCAACATCGGCGCCGTCGTCGTCGACCGGGCCCAGGGTCTGCGCATGAAGGTCATCGCCTTCGACCCGCTGCTCACCGATGCCAGGGCGTCTTTGATGGGCGTCGAGAAGGTCGAGCTCGACGCGCTGTTGGCCCGCGCCGACTTCATCACGATGCACGTGCCGCTGGTGGCTGGCACCAAGCACCTGCTCAACGACGCGGCGTTCGCGAAAATGAAAAAGGGCGTGTTGATCGTCAACGCCGCCCGCGGCGGCATCATCGACGAGGACGCGCTGCTGCGCGCCATCGAGCAGGGCATCGTCAAGGGCGCCGCCCTCGACGTCTTCGAGGTCGAGCCCGCCCGACCCGACCACCCCCTCTTCGCCCGCGAAGAGGTCATCGCGACCCCCCACCTGGGCGCAAGCACTGCAGAAGCCCAGGTCAACGTCGCCGTCGAGGCCGCCGAACAGATGATCGCCTTCGCCAACGACGGCAGCATCAGCAACGGTCTCTGACGGGAGTCCCGCGCACGCACGAAAACGGGCGCCCCGGGGCGCCCGTTTGCCTGGACCAACCGCACCAGCCAGGAGCGACCGATGAACTCCGCCCCCGAAAAGCGACGTCGAGGTCGCCCTGCTGCCATCGCCGGCCCCGCTGTGTCTCGAGGGGCGTTGGTGGCGATCGCCGCCCGATTGATCGGTCAGCACGGCTTTGATGCCACGTCGATCAAGACCATCGCCACTGCCGCCGGCGACAGCACCGGCACCGTGCAGCACCAC
>CAJBHN010001012.1 GCA_903952805.1 uncultured Myxococcales bacterium
GCCGTGCGTCTTCTGGGCGACGTCCAGCTTCTTCAGCAGCTCTTCACTGACGACACCGAGCGAGACGAACTTGGCGCCGCTCGCATAAATGCCCGACAGCTCAATGCCCCTGCCGGTCTCCTTGATCTTGAGTTCCTTGACCTCGCCCTTCTCGACGGCAGCGACCAAAGCTCCAAAGGTAGCCTCGTCGTGCTTCTCGGCGCTGCGATCAAAGGCGGTCCAGATGACGACAATCACCAGGAGAAACGCCAACCAGATGAGGAGGGTCTTGTGCTGCTGTTTCACACACACCGCCGTGAGCCAGGTCGAAAAACGAAGACGTACACACGTCTGGACGTAGCTTAACCACTCCGGTCGCTCCGGAAAGTCACAGCCTTGGCCGGACTCTGCCCGGCACCGGCCTCGACGGCAACCTCATGGCCTCGGGAACTGCGGCGGATCTGGACCGTGCCGCCTCGAACCGACACGCTGCCGCTCTGCCCCGTGCTGGCCAGGCGCAAGACAGTGTCGATGGCGCCCGCCCCAGTCCGTGGGTCGCTCGCCAAGCCTCCAATCCGGCGACGAAGCCAGCGTCGTAGAACTGCAGGAGGCAACGCAGCGTCGACAACGTCAACCTCGGGGACCTGAGCCTCGATAAAGTCGTCGTCCTCACGCAACCGATGGGCGTGGCGCGCCAAAGCGACCTCGACGGCCGAGCGGGCCGCAGCCAGAGGCCCCAGCACGTTGAGCCGGAGACGGCCGCGGGCATTCTTGCCAGCAAGGTCGTCCTCGTCGATGACGGCGTCGCCAATGCCGAGGCTGTCGAGGCTGCGCTGGAGATCGTTCTTGGCCAGGCCCAAAAACGGGCGTAACCGGGCGATGCCGGATTCGTGTGCCTCCACAGGACGGGGCGCCCGACCACCACGTCCGCCCCCCTGCCCCGTGAGGTGCAGCAGGACCCCCTCGGCAACATCGCCACGATGGTGGGCCAGCATGATGGCTCCAAATCCGCGCTCACGGGCCACCTGCTGCAGTGCGTTATAGCGAGCGTGCCTGAGACTGGCCTCATCCCCTCTCTCGACCACGATCGACGCTGCCTGCGCATCAATGCCGAGCGCCTTCGCCCTCACGCAAACCGCCGACGCCTCCCTCGATGATGAAGCGCGCCGACCGTGGTCCACCACGCACACCACCGACGCCGTCCGGTGACGGTAGCGCGCCCACGCCTCCAGCAGCGCCAGCGAGTCGGGGCCCCCCGACACGGCCAAAACGACGCCAGAGGCGCAATGGTCACGCAGGCCATCCAAGCCATTCCACAACGGCTGAAGAGCCCGACGGGCGGTGGTGTTCAGGGAATGCGACAAGGTCAAGGCACTACAAACTTGGCGCGGCCATATTCGGCATCGCGGGCATCGATCGTCGTCGCAGCAGCGGCGCAGTACTTCTTGACCAACACCGACGGCTCTCCGTCGACGGTGACGCAATCACAGGGGTAGCCGTCACCGTTCCCGTCGGCATCGCAGGCATCGGCAGGCGTGAAGTCGACACAAGCAAGTTCGCCAAAGGCGACAATGGCCTGGCAGCTGAACCCTTCGCCGGCCTCGGCGCATTCCGCATCGCCTTCACACTGCTTCGTACAATACGGTCGACTGCCGTCGGTGCTGGCGCACAGTGCGGCGGAGCAGCTGTCGCTATCGAGCGCTACGTCCCGAACGAGGTCGTTGGTCCCGGCCTGCACCTTCACGCGCGCAAGGACCTTGACCTGAAAGGGATCGCACGGTGAGCCCAACTCGGGCTCGCACGCCAAGATCAGCATGACGCCAAGCATGGCGACAGGAAGCAAGATCGAACGCATGCTGGCGTCGTATCATGTTCGAGAATCGCTGGCGCATGCCGCGCGACGAGTCAGCCGCCAGGTTGCCGCGAAGGCATCAGGCGATGGGTGGACCCCAGCAGGCAAGCCCTGTCAGATTGTCGACGGCGCACGCTTGTTTGCACAGCAACGAAGGTGCTATCTCAGCTCGGCAAGGCGAGTGGACCCCGGCGGAAGCAGGAAATCGATGCGCTGGCAAGTGATCGTGATCGCCGTGTTCCTGGCCCCGGCCGGATTGGCTGCAGGAGCTGACGCCGACCTCGTCAAGGAGGCCGAGACGGCTTCCAAGAGCGAGAAGGTCGACGCTGGCACGGGGAAAACCTTGCAAGAGCGGATCCGTGCGGTGAGTCGGCGCAACTTCCTCAAGGCAGGGCGCTTCGAACTCACTCCGGGCGTTGGCTTTTCGACCAACGATCCTTTTTTCCGCGCATGGACGGTTGGTGCCCGGGGGGCGTACCACTTCAGCGAAGAGTTCGCCCTCGACTTCGGTGGCGCAGGTGCGGTGTTCCAGGAACAACAGGATATCTTTCGAGCTCTGAATGTTGAGCCCGACCAGATCGCCGACGAACTCAAGGCGAGTCTCTCCACCACGTCGTTGCTTGGCTATGTGGACGCCGGGGTCACCTTCTCGCCGTTTTACGGGAAGGTCGCTCTGGCTTCAGAGCTCATTGGCCACTTTGACGTCTTCGTCTCCGCCGGTCTCGCTGCTGTCCTCGACACTTCTCCTCAACTGGTGCACCCCGGGGTGGAAATCGGTCTGGGTTCCCGTGTCTACCTGTCGCGCTTCCTGGCGGCACGAGTCGACGTCCGGAACTACCTCTATCCTGCCGACAGCGGCGGGCAGCTTGCCTTTGGCAATCTGCTGCTGCTGAACTTCGGCCTCGCCGTCTACTTCCCCCTCGACTTCGACTATTCCGCCGAAACCCTCGGCGCGAAGGACTGAGCCATGTGCCGACGTTTATCCGGTCACCGAGCCGCACTGGCAGCCTTGCTGATCATCGCCTGTGGCGGCTCTCCTGCCTGGAGCCAGGAACCCGAGGCTTCGGAGTTCACGCTCGAGGATCTCGAGCAGGTCAAGGCCATTGAAGAAGCGGCCGCAACCGAAGAACCTGCGGCCATCGAAGACGGCGAACTGGTCAAGACGGCCACTGACGAAGGCATAGACCTGACCATGCAGGACCGCATCAAAGCGGTGGCCCGCAAGACCTTCGTCAAGACGGGACGCTTCGAGCTGCTGCCCAGCATGATGGTGACTGTCAACGATGCCTTTTTCCGCAGCATTGCGGGCGCTGGGCGCGTCAGCTGGCACATCAATGAGGCGTTCGCTCTTGAGATCGGTGGCGCGTACATCCCGCCTTTCTTGATTCAGAAGCTCGAGCCAGTCGACCTTCTGCGGGAGCAGTTGGCCCTCATCAACGCGGACAACAAGGTCTTCGCCCTCGCTGATATCGGTCTGACCTTCTCGCCGCTCTACGGCAAGGTGGCCGTCCTCGGCGACGGCATCATCCAATTTGACGGTTTTTTGTCAGCCGGTGTCGGCGCCACATTCGACAACGGCGCCGACCTCGTGCATCCCACGATGAACATTGGCGCGGGTGCCCGCGTATTCTTGACCCGATGGCTTGTCGTCCGTGGTGACTTGCGGGACTATGTATACCCGCAAGAGAAGGCCGGGATTTCCACGCTGCAAAACGTCTTGTTTGTTGGCGTTGGCCTCGGCTTCTACTTTCCGCTCGACTTCGAATACCAATTCGAAGCCGCGCGCGTGAACAAGAACGGTTGAGCGATGCGCAACACGACGCCTTCTCACCTCTGCAGCCCGCCCAGGTCCGTGCCACAGCGTGGAATGGCGGCGTTTCTGGCGACGCTCCTGTTGATTGGGCCCGGGGGCCTTGCCACCAGTGCCCGCGCCGAAGACGACGGATTTTCCTTCGACATCGTTGAGGAAGCGGCGCAAGACACCGACAAGGCTCGCCTTGATAAGGCGAGAGATCTCTTGGCCGACGAGCGCTACGATGAGGCCCTCGGCGTCATGGAAGGCATTTTGGGGGAGAAATCCCTCGCTCGCTTTCATCCCGCGGTCGAATACGACATCGCCAAAACGCTCTACCGAATGGGCGCCTTTCATATGGCCCTGTTTCGCTTTCAGGCGATTCTCGACGCTGGCCCGAAACACGAGTTCTTCGCCCAAAGCCGTAATTGGCTCTTTTTCATCTCGCGAAAAATCAAGGACGAATTGGCCGCGCTGCAGATGGTGGCCGCCTACACGAAGGCGGAGGACATCCCCGCCGACCAGCAGAGTGAACTCTCCTATGCGCTGGCGCGGTTCTACTTTCTCATGGCGCTCAACCAAGGAGCCAAAGGCGTCGAGGTAGAGCAGTCGTCCGATGAGGACACCAGCAGCCCCGAGGTTGCTCCGACACCTGAACCAGTCCAAGAAGAGAAGCCGGCCGACGCCCCTGCGGACACCACCGACGATGGTTTCAACTTCTCGTCAGAAGACCTCGGTGGTGGCGACGACGACGGCTTCGGCTTCGACTTCTCGGGTGCCGAATCCTCTACCAAGAAAAAGCCAGTCAAAGCGAAGAAGACGGGGAAGTCGAAATCGAAGGGCAAGGGGAAGCCCGAGCCAGAAGTTCCAGCAACGACCCTTGCCGCTCCGCCTGCACCGAACAAACCGGCTGCGAAACCAAGCGCCAAACCAAACGCCCACATCAACTCTACCCCACAGTCCGCCGAGGCCTCCCTGGAGGCATCCTTGAACGCGGTGAATCGCGTTGACAAGAGTTTCTCGCTGTACCCGCAGGCTCGCTATCTCAAGGGTCTCGTGCATTTTGCCCGCGGCGAGTTCGAACCTGCGGTCAAGGCGTTCCGAGAGGTCGTCCGCATGACGAACCCACGCGCGAATCAAGACGGAGAAGAAGCGTCTACCAATGCCAAGTTGCGTGAGATGGCGTTTTTCTCCTTGGCTCGCATCCATTACCAATTCGAACAGTTTCGTTACGCGATTTTCTACTATGATCGCATCAGCCGTGACTCCGAGACCTGGCTCGATGCCGTCTTTGAATCTTCGTGGGCTCACTTTCGATTGGGGGAGTACGAAAAGTCCCTCGGCAACCTGGTCACGCTCCAATCTCCCTTCTTTGCTGGCGAGTACTACCCCGAGTCCTCGATCTTGAAGGCGATCACGTTCTACGAAAACTGCCGCTACCCTGAGGCTCGAGCATTCTTGGCTGAGTTCAATCAGAACTACGGTGGAGTGCTTCAAGAGCTTGAGAAACTTGTTGGACCGGTCATTGGTGGCAAGGGTGAGGCGGCAGCGGGTGGCGAGAAAGCGGATGCGCGCACCGCAGAGCAGCTTTTCGAAGAGTTGACCTCACTGGAACGCAGAGTGAACGAAGGCAAGGATGATGCCGCGAGCACGATTGCGTTGACGGCGCGCTTGCTCCGCCTGGCGCTGTCAGACAAACGTGTGTCCGGCTTCCGCGAGGCCATCACCGAGGTCGACGAGGAGAAAGCTCGGCTGGCGACCATGCAGGGCAGCTTCAACGGCGGACCGCTGGCCACCAGTCTTGACGCGGCTCTGACCACCCGCCGCAGCGAGCTCATCACGCTGGCTGGAACCCTGCTGCGGGATAAGCTGGAAGCTGAGCGTCAATTCCTGTCGGAGCTGAAATCGAAACTGTTTCGAATCCAGTTTCAGATCATCAAGCGTGAAAAGGAAACACTGGAAGCGTCGCTTTCAAACCAGAGCCAGACAGTCTCGTTGGGAGAGTACAACTTCACGACGGCCACTGACGACGAACGACTCTTTTGGCCCTTCGAAGGCGAATACTGGCGTGACGAACTGGGCACGTATCAATACACCCTGACCAAGGGCTGTCGGCCGCCTTCCGAGACGACCGTCACCGGCGAATGACGCATTTGCGTCGTCGATGAGCGCAAGGACCGAGCATGAAGTACCAGCCCGCAATCGCCCTGGCCCTGATCGTCACCGTGGCTGCAGCACCGTCCTTTGCGCAGGCTGGGCCCGCCAAAGGCGACGCCGCCGCTCAGGCCGAGGCCGAACGCGCCCGCAAAGAACGGGACGCGCGCGTTCCAACCGTGGTCGAGGAACGAGCCCGCGAGAAGGTTGAGAAAGTTGCGGAGCCCACCCTTGATTACCAAAGTTACCGTCGCCAGGCCGAGGTCAAGGTTGCCTCCAAGCGTCAGGAACTGATCCGTTATCTCGACGAAATCCTCAAGCAAAACCCGCCAGAAGAAGAACGCCCCGACCTCCTCTTTCAGAAAGCTGAACTGTACCTGGAGGAGGCACAGTATTGGTTCTTTGAGGCCAACCGTCTTGACGACCAAATTGCCGCCGCGCTTTCCTCAGGCGACGACGCGAAGATGATGGCCGCCAGCGAGAAAAAGGACCAGCTCCTCGGCAAACAGAAGCGGTGGGGTGACGACGCCATCAAGATCTTTGAAGAGATCGAGAAAAAATATAAGAAATTTGAGCGACTCGCTGATGTCCTATACATGATGGGCCAAGCGTACTGGGACCGGGGCGACCTCAAGCAGGCCCTCGCTGTGTACAGGAAGCTCATCAAAGACCATCCCAAGACGCAGTACCTGTCTGACGCGTGGCTTGCGTTCGGCGAATACTATTTCCAAGTCGGACCGGAGGAAGATCGCGACGTCAACAAGGCGCTGGACGCCTACGTCAAAGCAGCCAGCAACCCGGAATCAGCTGTTTTTGGCTATGCGACCTATAAGCAGGGTTGGTGCCAATACAATCTCTCACGCCACGATAAAGCAGCCAGCAGATTCAAGGAGGTGGTCCTCTATAGCCAGGTGAATAGTGCCATCCTTGGTGAACGGCGTATCGGTCTCGCCAAGGAAGCCCGCAAAGACTACGTCTTGGCGTTTGCTCAATTTGGCGCTGCGAACACCGCACCGTCCGAGTTCAGCACCATTGCCGAAGGTGCCGAATACCGGTCGATGCTTGAGCGGCTGGCAGACATTTACTATGGCGACGGCAAAGACCGGGAGGCCATTATCACCTACCAAACGCTCATGAAAATGAGTCCTGAGAGCACCAAGAACCCGATGTATCAGGGCAAGGTAGTCAAGCTCGCCAGCCGCATCGGAGAGAAGAAGCAGGTGGTGGGCCAGGCTCGCAAGCTCGTGGATGAGTACAAGCGTGTGCGAGCGTTGTTCAGCGGCGCCAAGGTTGGCGACCCCAAACGCGAGGAGATTGGGACCGACCTGCAAAACGCTGACGACATCAGCGACAACATCCTCCGCTTCTTGTCGACCACGTGGCACAACGAGGCCAAGAAGACGTTGGACAACTCGACTTTCGAGTATTCATATGAATTGTACGGCGACTATCTCGACCTCTTCCCGGAACGCAAGGAAGCCTATGAGATGCGCTTCTTTTATGCAGAACTCCTGTACACTCTCGAAAAATTCGAGTTGGCGGGCGAGCAATACGTCAAGGTGTACACGCAGGATCCCAAAGGGAAATGGGCTGAAGCCGCAGCAGAAGAAGCCGTCCGCTCATATGACGACGTCATCAAGGACTATGATCGAGTCAACAAAGGCAAGACACAGGTCGCTGTGGCCCCTGAGGATGCACTCAAAGAAAAGCCCATCCCGGAAGTCAAGAAAAAGTACATTGCGGCATGCAACATCTACTTCCAAAACTATCCCAAGGGGAAGCTTGTCATCGAAGCCGAATACAAGGTCGCTCGAACTTTGTACGATTACAACTACTTCCAAGATTCGACACAGCGATTTCTCGACTTGTCCGAAAAACACCCAGAGCATCCGCGCGCTGAGCAATCCGCCAATCTTGTGCTTGATACGTACAACTTGCGAGAGGACTGGTCTGGGCTGAACGGAGCAGCCCGCCAGTTCTCGAAGAACGTCGTGTTGATGAAGTCTCAAGGGTTTCGAGACGTTTTGCTCAAAGTCCTTGAAGAATCTACGTTCAAGCTCATTTCTGACTTCGAAAAGAAGAGACAATGGGAAGAGGCAGCCAAACGATACCTCTCATTTTCTGAGGAGTTCCCCAAGTCTGTCTTGGCTGACAAGGGCTTGGCCAACGCGGCTGCGATGTTTACCAGGGCGGGCCAACTCGACCGCGCAATCAAGGTCAGGCAGAAACTGGTTGCGAACTATAAAGATTCCACGCTGGTACCAGACCAGATCTTCGCCGTTGCCGCCGCTTATGAGCAGATTGTGGCGTACAAGGACGCCGCTACCTGGCTGGAGCGATTCTTCGAGGCTTACCCCAAGGATTCTCGAGCCAAGGACGCATTGTTCAACGCCTCCATCTACCGGCAGGGCACCAACGACACCAAAAAGTCCGTCGAGGATCGCGAACTCTACCTGAAGTCATTCAAGGATGCGGCCGACGTTGAGGACGTGCATTACTCGGTGGCTTCGGCCTGGGAAGAGTCTGGTAATCTCAAAAACGCAGTTAAATCCTACAGCGAGTTTGCAGACGCTTGGCGCAAGAAGGATCCCATCCGGGCATTGAACGCGCAATATAAAGCGTTCCAACTTCTTGAGAAGGCAAAAGCCCCGAAGCGTGACATCGACAAAGCCTACAAAGACATCGAGATCCAGGTGCGCGATTATCAGCGGTCTGGCAAGCCGGTGGACGAAGTCGGTGACCCTTTGGCTCTGGTGGCCTTCCGCGACGCAGATCTCGTGTTGGAGAAGTACAAGGGTCTGAAAATCACGAAAGCCGACAATCCCGGAGAGTTCAAAAAGACCCTGCAGCAAAAGCGCGACGCCAAAGACGCTGTTGACGCCGCCTACACCAAGGTGGTCGAGTTGCGCTCTCCGGAATGGGCCGTGGCGTCTCTGTACCGAATCGGCGAGGCTGGGGCAAATCTGGTCAAAGTCATCAAGGACGTTCCTGCACCGAAGGGTCTGACAGAAGAACAGGGTCAGCTCTTCAAAGATAAGCTCGAGGAAATGGCGCTCCCCATCGAAGATAACGCAGCCAATACGATGGTACTGTGCCTGGATAAGTCGGCCGCTCTTGCGGTCTTCAATGACTGGACAAAGCGCTGCCTATCTTACCTGGAGGAAAATCGTCCCAATCAGTACCCGAAAAACACCATTGAACAGCGGACGCCGTTGTTGGTGGTCCGCGACCGCGCCGAGCGTGGTTTTGGTGTCGTCTTTGAAGCTCCCAAGGCTGGCGAGCAGGCGAAGGCAGCTCCAGGAACTGAACCGCCTTCCGCACCATTGCTTGTCCCAGTAAAATCAAGCGAAAGCTTGGAGTTTTCTGCAGGTGACCTGTGATGGGTATTCCTTTCTGGTCACCGAGAACGCCCAACGGATTTCGTCGTGAATCAGGCGAAGTTTTCCTCCTTCCGGGCCTGCGCAGGCCCAGTATTGCCGGAGGCCATATGTGCTCTTGTCGTCGCCTTCACATCGGTCTGGCCATCGGCCTGGCTGCCAGCCTGACGTCCTTCGGCTGCGCGACCACTGCTTCGCCGGTGAATCAGGCGGACGCCGATGTTTCAGCGGATACTGGAGAATCTGTCACCACGGCCGAAGCACGGGTCTCGTTCGCGCGCGCCGTCGAAACCTACCGGGGATCCGCTGGCAAAGATGTCTCGTCGGCCCGCATCGGTTTCGAAGCAGCCGCAAAGGCTGATGCCCAGTTTTCCCTGGCACGGTATAACGCCGCAGTCTTGTTTGAGCAGGAGGGGCAGCACGACAACGCCAAACGCCTTTACCGCGAGGCCCTCGACATTGACCCAACGCTGGAGTTGGCCACCAACAACCTGGGTCTCTTGTTGGAGCGCTCAGGCCAGGTCGACGCGGCACGTGCGCTCTATGCCGAGATGATCGACAAGAATCCCGAAGCCGTAGCCGCTCGTCTTCGCCTTGCCGGCCTCGCGCGCGCTGATGGCGACCCGAAAACCGCATCGCGCCTTGCGCGCGAGGCCCTCCAATTCGATGCGTCTTCGCTTTTGGCCTATCGCCTGCTCGCCCGGGTATACGCCGACGAAAAACGACCGCAGTTGGCGCGGCTGATTGCGGTCCGTGGCGCAAAAATAGCGCCTGACGATCCTGAACTGAACTACGCTCTGGCGCTGGTCGCCGCAAACGACAAGGACATCGTCAGCAGCCGGTCCCTGCTGACTCGGGTCATCGAAAAAGACCCAAACCACACCGATGCTCGAGTCGCCTTGGCGAATATGGCCCTGTCTAATCGAGATTGGAAAACGGCTTCACTTCAATTGGAGGCCCTGGCGAAGTTGGACCCCAAAAACCCAAGCATTTGGAACAATCTTGGCCTTGCCTACAAGGGCTATGGTCGCTTCGATGACGCCAAGGTGGCCTACAACAAGGCGCTGGAAGTCGCACCGACTTTCGCAGAGGCCTCGTTGAATCTGGGCATTCTCGAACTTCGCAATATTCTCAATCCCGATGCTGCTTTGGTCGCGCTGACGGCCTATATGGCCACAGCCTCGTCCCCAGTGAACGCGGCTGATGACCTGCTCACGGAAGCAAAAACGCTGATCGAGTCTCGCGCCGAGGAAAAGCGGCTGCTGGCTGAGCAGAGCCGATTGGAAGAAGAGGCTCGCAAACAAGCTGACGCCGCAGCCAAAACTGAGGGTGGCAGTTCGGCGCCAGGCGATGCTCCCGTCGTCGTAGAGGCTGGCACCGACACCTCTGCTGGGGCGGAGCCCACCCCCGAAGTGGCACATGAGACGACTGAGCCGGTTCCCCCAGCGGCTCCAGCTTCTCCAACGAAGAAGAAAAAGAAGACGA
>CAJBHN010001013.1 GCA_903952805.1 uncultured Myxococcales bacterium
GGCTGCCCTCCTGCTGGAAGCCGGCTACCTGTACATGGAAATGGGCAAGCCCCGCGAGGCTGAAGAAGTCTTTGCCGGCGTGGCCGCCCTGTTGCCCCACTCTGAGGTGCCGCACGTCGCCCTTGGAAATCTCGAATTCTCGCAGGGGCACTTTCAGAGAGCACTCAAGCATCACCAAGAGGCGCTCAAGCTGCGTCCCGACAGCGCGTTGGCCCAAGCGCATATTGGCGAGGCCTTGCTGTGGCTCAAGAAGGTCGATGACGGCGTGAAGGCCTTGCAGCTGGCCATCAATCTCGA
The DNA here is from genome assembly GCA_903952805.1 of uncultured Myxococcales bacterium. Lineage (GTDB taxonomy): Bacteria > Myxococcota > UBA727 > UBA727 > VGSZ01 > VGSZ01. The sequence continues at coordinate 298 of CAJBHN010001013.1, forward strand.
ACCCGAGAGTGCGCCCGCCGCTTTCGCCCAGGCACTGCTTGATGCCCATGTTCAAGGCGCCTTCGGCCGCTGATCGCACTGAGCTGAGGGTGGGAAGCACCCGATCGACGGCAGGCGACGACAACCGCTACACTCCCATTGCGATTCAACTCAGTACTCCTTCGGGCGTACTCCAACGGCCACGGCCCACACGGGAAAACGATGCGCATCAAGAGCGGCGGGCCGACCCAGACGCAGCAGGCGCAGCAGGCTCAAAAGGCGTCGGCGACGTCTTCAAAGGCGGGCGTCAAGTTCGCAGGCATGGTGGATCGCACCGGCTCGTCGACGGACCAGCCCAGCCAGGGCAAGAGCCGCATGATGGAAGCCTTGGCCGAGCTGGCGGCCGACATTGAGGCGGGCAAGGCCACCAAAGAGGAAGCCTCGCGGCGCTTCGTCGGACTCGTCGTCGAGGAGCGCTTCGGCAAGCAGGCCGGCAAGGGCGCCAAGGCCATGGAGGAAGTCGTCGGCGACATGGTTGAGAGTGACCCCCAATTCGTCGCCCGCCTGCAGAGCCAGCTGAAGCGTCTCGCCAAGAGTTGAGACACGCGCAGGTTGCCGGGGATACAGATTGACTCGCGGCACGAGGATTGTCGGATGGTGAGGGTCGACCCTGCGCTCGAGCGCATTGCCGCACGGCTGACCGCGGCTGATCTGCGCGCAGACTCCGGCGACACGTCAGACCTGTTCGACGAGGATGAACGACCCTTTGTCGACGTCTACAGCGTGGCCGGCCTGCAACGTGTCATTCATGAGTACGGCCTCGACGAAGCACTCCGTCGCCGCGGTCTCTCTGACCATCATGTGGTGATCACCCGTGATGATGACTTTCGCCATCGCATGCAGTTGTTGCTGAGCGACGGCTCGCCAATCATGGACCTGCGCCTGCATCTGCAAGAAGCCGCCGTCATCCACGGTGACGCCGTCGCCGTTGTCGTCGTCGACTGGTTGTTGATGCAGCATCCTCGCCGGGGGTTCTCTGTTGAGCGTCCCCGGCTGCCTGGCCAACGCCACCCTGGAACAGGCCTGGGGCGTGTGGTGCATGGCCTCCTGGTGCTGTTGTGTCGCCGTCTGGGACGCGATGGCCTTGTGACCGTGCCCGAGCGATTCCACCTTGCGGCCCTGTACCGGCGCTTGGGGTACGCGGCGGTTGACGTCGACAGCACTGCTGATGGCGCCGTGGCCGCGGCCCTCGGCGCCGCCGACGCCGTGGGCATTTCGTTTGTCGCCCTCGCCTGGGCGGTGGAGCGGGGCTTCGTCTTCGACGACGATGGCAGACCGTGGCGCTATGCCCCACACACTCGCATCTGTCCCGTCTCGGCTCGCCTGGAGCGAGTGCTGGTGCATTCGACGTCGACGACTTCGACGCCGATTCCGTCGTTTTCGATCGATGTCGACGGACTGCGCGCATCATTGCGGCTGGAACCTGTTGAGGGCCTGACGACCTTGGCTGACCCGGTCGACGGGGCCGACATTTGCAGGTAGCGGCATCTCCATGGTCTATGTGATTGGCATCGCGGGCGGCACCGGCTCCGGCAAGACCACCCTGGCGAAGGCGCTGACAACAGCGATTCCCAGTGAGCACGTCACCACGATTGAGCACGATCACTACTATCGCGACCGTTCAGACCTCGCTCCCGACGAGCGCTCCCAACTCAACTACGACCACCCCGAGAGCCTCGAGACCGCGTTGATGGTGGAGCATCTGACGGCGCTGAAGGCCGGCAATGCCGTCGACATCCCCCAGTACGACTTCGTCACCCACAGCCGCCGGACCGAGCGCGTCCGCGTCAACCCCACGCCCATCATCGTCGTCGAAGGCATTCTGGTCTTTGACAATGAGGCTCTGCGCCAGACAATGGATGTGAAGCTGTTCGTGGACACCGACGCCGACATTCGGGTCATGCGGCGCATCCGTCGGGACATCGAGCAGCGCGGCCGTACATTTCAATCTGTGCGCGAGCAGTACTACCGAACCGTGCGACCCATGCACCTCGCCTTCGTTGAGCCGTCGAAGCGCTGGGCTGATCTCATCATCCCCGAGGGCGACGCCCGCGTGGCACTCGATCTCGTGGTCCACAAATTGCGAGCCGTCATCGCTGATGCCCTCGCTGAGGCGGGCTGACCACGGTGACGTGTCGCCATGGTGACAACGGTTGTCGGCCAGTGGACGTGTGAATGACGATGGGTGACGCCCTCCCGTCGCCCCAGTTCCCTCGCAGCCTTGCTCGTCACGGCGCTGGTTGGTGGAGTGCCGAGCGGCGCCAGGGCCGATGAGTCCGTCGACGCCGCCATCGGTGGCGCGATCGGTGCCGCGGTGGGCGGAGCCGTTGGCTTTGGCGCCGTCTGGTTGATGTCGAACAACCAGGTGACCTTGGCCGGGAGCATCGGCGTCAACGCCCCGGGGGCCGTCGCCGCCCTCGACGTGTTCGCCGCCCCCATGGTCGGGGTGCTGGCCGGCGCCGCCGTGGGAGCCCTCATCGGCACCTCCCTCATCGGCAACCCCGTGTCACCAGCACCGCTGGCAGCCGCAGCCGGCGCCGCCGTGCTCGGGGCGGGCTGCGCGACCCCAGCCATGCTGGGCGCGGCTACATCCTTCCAGGAGGCCGATGCGACGAATGACTGCTCTCAGCAGTGTGCCGCGGCCGTCACCGGCGTCGTCTTCGTCGGCGTGGCCATTGCGGCCCTCTGTATCGGCGCCCCCATCGGTGGCGCTGTTGGCGGTGGCCTCGGCGTCGGCCTGGGAGCCAGGCCCGAGGTGGAGCCCGCGCCGGCCGTGGCTGCTCCGCCACCGTTGCCTGAGCCCGCGTCTCCGGGGCCCTCGGCGCCGACGGAACCGGAGCCAGCGCCGCAAACGAAAGCGGTGCCAATCGACGAACCACCGGCACCGCTTTCTCCCTGAGGGCAGGGAGGTTGGTGGACGGCCAGGGTCTCAGCGAGCGCCGCCGCAGGAGCCTTCGCCGCAGGAGCCTTCGCCGGCCTTCTTTTCGCCGCCGCAGGAGCCTTCGCCGGCCTTTTTTTCACCGCCGCAGGAGCCTTCGGTTGTCTTTGGGGTCTCGGCGGAGGCCGGGGCCGCGGCCGGCGCCGTGGTGGTCGTGGTGGCGCAGCCAGCGAGCGGAATAGCGGCAGCGAGGAGGGCGGTACCAACGGTGGCCAGGAGTGGGTTCTTCATGAGCAAGCCTCGTGGGGTGATTGCCTGTTATACGATGAGACAGGCATTGCTGGTGCGGATCTGGCGTGGATAGATCATGTAGGTAAAGGTCACACCAAGGGCCCGCCATCGTCGGGTGATTCGGTCGGCGTGCCGGGCTCCAGTGACGAAGTGAACAGCGACCATGACGCCTTGCCAGCGGGCTTCAGCTTTCCCCGCTCCAGCCGGCTGCTCAAGGCACCGACGCAGCGCAAGGGTGCAGGCGTCGCCGACGCCACCGACTCGATGGGTGCTGACGATCACGAGAAAAAGTCCCAGGCCGTCGTCGCCGTTCCCGCCCCCGCCGCCCCGGGCCACGGTCGGCCTGCAGGCGCCGGCAATGCCCTGGCATTTCACGCCTGGAAGAAGTCCTGATCTTGTTCGGCTGGCGCTGAACAAGACCCCGCCAGATCCACCATCGTCGGACGAGACACGCCATTGCCTCGTCCTTGTCGGAGTCGTTCATGCCGAGCATCAGCCGCCTTATTTCCTCCATCACCGGTGGCGCCTCCTCGGTGCGTGCCGGTGAGGCCCCCGCTGGTCGCGACGGCATTCCCACCGCCCTCAAGGAGACCGACAAGCGCCAGGCGGCCGAATTCACCGACGCCACCGGCAAGCCAATCACCGTCAGCTACGACGGTCGCGACATGCTCTTTGGCAGCGTCGACCGCGCACGCCTGCCAGCTGGCAGCTTTGAGCCGATGCTGCGTGAGATGAAGAGCAGCCGCGATGCGGGCAACGCCGTCGTCGTCGCCAACAACGCGACCCTGCATACGCTCACCTCCTGCTACGGCACCCACAAGCCGATGGAGGCCTGGCTCACCAAGGTCCCCGCCGACGGCAAGCTGTCGATGCACTTGATCGCGACGCCGTCGACGCACGCGGGCAGCGACGAAACCGAGTGCCAGCAGAACTTCGACAGCTTCGCCAAGACCAACGTCTACAACCTCGAAATCGTGTTCCCCGACGGCACCCGGGAGTTGAAGCGGTTCGACGTGCAGGGCCAGTCGCCGCCGGAGGTCGGCAGCAGCAAGCCCTCGCCCACCAAGCAGACGGCGTCGGCGTCGCCCGAGATCGTCATCGACCTCAACGTGTGGGCCGGCAAGGGCGACATCCGCATACGCGGGTGGGCCGACGGCTCCGCCGGCGTCGGTGGCTATCCCGAGCACCGCGAGACGGTCCTGCATCTCTGAGGACCGCCGTGGTCGCCACGCGCCAATGAGAAGCGGCTCCCAAGGGAGCCGCTTTTCGTTGGCCATCCTCGTCGACGGCGATTCAATCAGCGGGGGTCGATCAGGCCCACCAGTGTGCGGACGGCAAAGCCGGTGCCGCCGCGGGGCTGGTAGTCGCCATCCTTGTCCGACGATGCTGGACCAGCGAGGTCGATGTGCGCCCAGTTGGCGCGGCCGTCGACGAACATCTTGAGAAAGAGCGCCGCCGTGATGGCGCCACCCATGCGCGTCCCGGTGTTCTTCGTGTCGGCGATGGGGCTTTTGAGTTGGCCGATCAAGTCGTCGTTCAACGGCAGGCGCCAGAAATCCTCGCCACAGCGTTTGCCGATGGTCTGAATGTCAGCAGCGAGGGTGTCGTCGTCGGTGAAGACGGCGGCGGTCGTTGGGCCCAGGGCGATCATTGAAGCGCCCGTGAGCGTCGCCAGGTCGA
>CAJBHN010001014.1 GCA_903952805.1 uncultured Myxococcales bacterium
CGCCACCGCAGGCCACCACCACGGGCACCTCGGCGATGACCTCGGCCAGCACCCGGGCTTCGACGTGACGTACGTGCTGTTCGCCGTGAAGTTCGAAGAGCGCACTCAGGCTCAAGCCACTGTCGGCCTCGATGCGGCGGTCGAGTTCAATGAAGGTCCAACCGAGTGCGCTGGCGAGGTGACGGCCGATCGTGGACTTGCCAGCCCCTCGCAAACCCAGCAATGCCACCGACCGCTGACGCTCCCGTCGCAGCAACTCCGGAACGTCGACGCCAAGGGCTCCTGCCAGCTCTCCCAACGACAGGAGGGTCGGGTTGGCATCGCCGGACTCGATCAGCGCCAGCAGCCGGGGGGAGAGCCCGCTCCTGGTCGCGAGTTCGCGAACCGTCAGCCCATGCTGCGTGCGAAGGCTGCGCACGCGACCAGCGAGGCGTTGAGAAAGCTGGGTAGGGACCATGGCCACGAGCGGTGTGTGCACGGCTTCGGCGTGGTCGACAACGGCGGCGCTGTGGGCAACGTGCTGGCCTGGGCCGGCGAAACGCGTCAACATCAAGGAGCGTGTGCAATGGCATTGGACGACGAAGCCAGGGGCAAGCCTGGGCAACATGAGGCGGCGCCGTGATGCAACACGACGATGGTCCAGGAGGTGGCCTCATCGACCCGCTGGCGATGGTCAGCCTGGCGACCCTGGTGGTGAACGATCATGTGCTGAAGGCGGCCGCCAGGTCGACCCCGTGGGCCGTGGTCACCGGCAAGCTTTCCGACGTCGCAGGCATGGTGTTCTTTCCGATCCTGGTCGTTGCCGGGCTCGAGCTGTGGCAACGGTGGCGAAGCTCATATGAAGGACCCCAGCTGCGCCAGGCCATCGCCGTTGCCGCCGTTGTCGCCGTCGTCTTTGCCGCCATCAACGTCAGCGACGACGCAGGCATCGTCTACGCCTGGTCGTTGGCTGTCTTGCAGTGGCCGTTTCGTGCCGGGCTGGCGTGGTTGTCGTCGTCGTCGCTGCCGGCGCTCCGACCGATCGTCCACGTCGTCGACCCGGCCGATGCGCTGACCGTCGTTGGTGCCATCGCTGTCGTCTGGCAGACGCGGTGGCGCGCGAGAGCGTGGCGACTCAGGCGCGGGTGAGGGCTTGGAGTTGGGCGAGCAGGGGAGCGATGAAGGCGTCGAACTCGTCGCGGTACGTCGACGGAATCGGCTTGGCATTGGCAAACTTTTGCTTCGCGGGGTCGAGGTGGGTGCCGCCGCGCAGCATGCCAAAATGCAGGTGGGGGCCGGTGCTCAGACCCGTCGACCCGACAAAGCCGATGACCTGCTTTTGTTTGACGCGCGCGCCGGCCTTCATGCCGTCGGCGAAGCGCGACATGTGGAAATACTCCGTCTTGAAGCCGTTGAGGTGTTGGATGGTGACCATATTGCCAGCGCCCTTGGAGTATCGCGCGTCGACGACGGTCCCATCGGCCACGGTCCAGATGGGTGTGCCGACGGGAGCACCGTAGTCGATGCCTTCGTGCTTGCGGGCTGTCTTGAGCACCGGATGGAAGCGCTTGCCGTAACTGGATGTGATGCGCGTGACTTCCATGGGATTGCGCAGAAAGGTCCGCTCCAGGCTCTCGCCACTTTCGTCAAAGAACCCGCCAAACTGTTTGTCCTTCGTCTGGAAGGAAAACCCTCGGAATACCGTGCCGGCGTTGACGTATTCGGCGGCGACAACTTTCCCGTAGCCGAGAAAGCGGCGCTCTGCTCCGTCGTCGGCGTAGCGTTTTTCGACGAGGGCTCGGAACTCATCACCAGGCTGGGTCTGGCGATAGAAGTCGATGCTCCATGCAAATACGTCGACAAATTTGTTCACGAGGGCGGCGTCGCCACCAGCATCGATGACGCCGTTGTACAGACTGCCGCGCACATTGCCGACGATGCCTTCCAACGCGACCTGAACTTCCGCATCCTCCACCTGGACGTCGAAGCGTGCACCACTGGTTGTCGTCGTCGCGCTGCTGCCGTCAGCAGGTGGCGCAGAGCCCGACTCGGCAAGGCGGTTCGCAGTGATGGCCCGTGGTACGCCCTCGCTGGTGCGGGCGTGAAAGACAAAGCGCGTCAGCCGCTTGCCATCGACCAGCACCGAGAAGCGGGCACCCGCGTGCAGGGAGCGAACTTCCAGGACGCTTTTGAGATCCCGCACCAGCGACGACACGTCCTCGGCGCCGACGCCGTGGCGGGCCAGGGCCGAGCCAAGCGCTTCACCAGCACGAAGCGTGTCGTGAACCGTTTGGTCCGGCGGCAACGGTGCCGGCGCAGTGGGCGCCTCGACGACGACGGCAGCCGCGGCTGCCGCGGCCGCCGCGGCCGCCTCCGAACGTTCGTGGTGCACGGAACCGACGGCAATGGCCACAGCAATGGGAAGGAGAGCCGCGACCGCGATGGCCGCCA
>CAJBHN010001015.1 GCA_903952805.1 uncultured Myxococcales bacterium
GAGCCGTCGGCGCACAACGCGTTGGCGGCGGCGATGCGGAGTCTGGGCTGCTCATTGCCCAAAAAGCCCTGCAGGGCTGTCACCCTCTCGACCGACGAGGTGCGCCCCCTCGCGATGGTGTCGACGGTGAGCAGCCCTGTCATCAGCGCCGGCAGCGACGACGAGCATTGCTCAAGCGCATCGCCCGGGCCGCCCAGGACCTCGATGACGCCGGCGCAGGTGCAGCGCGCCACGGCCCGGGTCGGTCCCGATGGCAGGGCGTCGACCGCGTGTTCAATGACCGGTAACGACACCGAGGCCGTGCCGACCACGGCGAGGGTGGTGCACGCCTCCGTGACCACATGGGCTTGTCCCGCGACGGCAATTCGCGTCACTGCGGTCGACAGCACATCGAGCACGGGTGCCAAGGCCGCTTCGCTGTGGCTGCGTACGGCGCGGAGGGCCTCAACCTGCACCCGCCAGTCAGGGTCAGTGACCATGGTGGCCACCGCCACATTGACGACGGCGGTGGGGACGCGTTGACCCGCAAGGGCACGAGCGAAATGGATGCGGGCCTGGTTGGGAGCGCCGACCATGTTGTGCAGGTCGGTGTCGTCGACGACCACGCCTTGACGGAACGCGGCATAGGCCGCCGCGGTGCGCGTGGCTGGATCGCCGTCGGCCAAACCGCGATGGACGGCTTGCAGCAGATTGTCGTCGGCGGCGAGGGTTTCGCCTCGTCGCTGTCCGGACACACCCAGCGCCGTCAGGGCCTCGGGGCGTTCGGGGCCCGGGTGACTGGCCAGGGTCACCAGCGCCTGCAGGCCGGGGCCGCTGGCGATGCGGCCGAGTCCACGGATGACCGCGATGCGGACGAGTGGATCGTGTTCACGTCCCAGCAATCGCACCAAGGCACCTTCGAGCCGGTCCCGCACTGCCGCATCCGTCGTCGTGGTCGTCAACGCGAGGTCGATTTGGCTGACGCCAAAAGCCGCCATCGCGCGCACGTTGGCGTCGACGTCGTCGAGCGCGTCGACCATGCCATCAACGGCGTCGAGACGTTCCAGTCGTCCCAGGGCCAGCACGGCTCGCGCGCGCACCGGCGCTGAGGCGGAAGCCAACGCTGGTACGAATGCCGCAGCCGGCGCGCGTCTGGCTTCGAGGTCGGCGATGGCAGTGGCGCTGACGACGGCATCGCCTGTTGCCGACGAAGGCGGTGTGGAGGCACAGCCCGTGATGCCCAATGCCAGCATGAGCGCGCCGGCCAACGTTGCGTATGGCAGTCGATACATCACAGGCAGTGTCCATCTGAAGCGAGCGCAGTGGTCAGGTCGTCCATGTCGCTCACTCCAAGCGATCCGGGTCGGCAGCGTCGACGGCGGCCCGCAGCAGACCCTCGTCCTGCAACGCTTCTTGGAGGAGATGGGCCATGGCGATCAGGGTTGGTCGGGTGCCAATGGCCACAAACATTCCAGCTTCGCAGTCGTAGTCGACGCCGTCGACCAGTTCCGGGCGTCGGATACGCGCCAGGGAGTCGGCCACGGCTTCCCACGTGTAGCCGCCCCCTTGCAAGCCTCGCTCCTCGAAGACCGGCACCGTCGGCATGCGAAAGTCGTCGAGGCACAGGGAGTAGCGACCTTCGCCATGGTCAACCAGACGGCAGGGGGCAACCTCGGCGTCGCCATCGACGTGGACGATCGCCTGGTCTCCGCGCAAACCATCCCGGCTGACTTCGGCCATCTGCTCCGCCGTGACGGGGTGTGCGACGGCGTCATTGCCATCGCGGTACGACGAAGCAAGGGAACTCAGGTCAAGAGACCTGCGCGTACCTGGCACGACATGGTTCGTCGCTGACGCCGGCACAGTCCCGGTGACAGCTTTCTTCGCGGTCTTCGTCGCGGCATTCTTCGCGGTCTTCTTCGTGGCCTTCTTCGCGGTTGTCGTCGCGGTTGTCGTCGCGGTCGCGGTTTTCTTCGCGGTCACCCTGGACGCGGTTTTCTTCGCGGTTTTCGTCGCGGTCGCGGTTTTCTTCGCGGTCACCCTGGACGCGGTTTTCTTCGCGGCCTTCTTGGTGGTCGCTTTGGATACGGTCTTCTTCGCGGTCTTCTTCGCGGCCTTCTTGGTGGTCGCTTTGGATGCGGTCTTCTTTGCGGTCTTCTTTGCGGTCTTCTTTGCGGTCTTCTTTGCGGTCTTCTTGGTGGTCGCTTTGGACGCGGTCTTCTTCGTCGCCATGGTTTCTCCTACTCGGCCGCGGTCAGGCCAGGGTGGTCGGCGGTGTCGTCGACGTTGAAGTCCTCTTCGTCAGCCTCGAGGTCTGCGAGACGGGTGACCAGGGGGTCTTCCAGGGGCGCCGTCGCAACCAGGGCCCGCTCTAGCGCAACGAAGACGTCGCGGACCGCCCCCTCGCCCAGGATGGCAGCCAGCGTCTGCAGGTTCCGCTCGGCATTCTTGCGATAGCTCTGAACCAGACGCAGGCCCTTGGAGAGGGGGACGACACAGGTGAGCCGGTGGTCGCGACGGTCCCGCTGTTTCTCGACGAGGCCAAGGCGCGCCAGCTTGTCGACCAGCACCGAGGTGGTCGACTGGGCCACTCCGAGGATGTCCTTGATTTCAGAGACGTTGGCGTGGCCGCGCGAAGCCAGGAAGCTCAGCGCGTGATACTGCGTCAAGGTCAAGTCCCCTCGTGGGCCGCCGCTGCTCAGGGGCTTGAGCAGGCGTCGCTGCAGCAACGCGATGCACTGTTCGGCACGCAGGAACGGTTCGCCGTCGATATGGGGCGCCGCCGGGTCGACGTGCAAGGGAGCTGGCGAACGCAAGCGGGTTCTTGCCGTCGACGTGCGTGGGCGATTCTTGGCAGCAGTCGGTTTGCCTGCATCGTCAGCTTTGGGACTGATGTTGGCGGTCGACTCGATGGAAACTCGCCCGCGGGCTGCTGCTCTGGCGGAAGGCGCCGATGCTTGCTTGCCTGCCGGTCGAGCCATGGTGCCTCCGAGGCCATTGATGATGAAACAAAGCCCGACACGGTCACTGTGTCAAGCTCACCGTCGAGGTTGACAGCCGACGGGGCTGGTGGTCCGCTGCGTCACGTCTGTTCGGGGCACGTGTGCGTACGATTGGCACCCGGCTGCTCCAACGCCCATGAGGACCGTCATGTACGTCATTCGCGACGCGCGCCCAGCCGACCTCAATGGACTGCTCCGTCTCGCCGCCATCTTGAATACGGTGAATCTGCCAAACGATCGCGCGGCCCTGGAGGGGTTGCTTGAACTCTCAGCGCGCAGCTTCGCTGGCCGACTTCGAAATCCTTTGCGCCGCGAATACCTCTTCGTCATGGAGGAGACCGCCACCGGCATCCTGGTGGGCACGTCACAGGTGATTGCCCAGCACGGCACTCGTGAGGAGCCCCACATCTTTTTCGATGTGCTCAATGAGGAGCGCTACTCGGCGACCATTGATCGCCACTTCAACCACACGATGCTGCGCATCGGCTTCGACCACGACGGTCCGACGGAGATCGGCGGGCTTGTGCTCGATCCAGCTTTCCGCGGCGCCCCCGGCAAGCTGGGCAAGCAGTTGTCGTTTGTTCGCTTCGTTTTCATGGCGATGCACCCTGATCGGTTTCGCAGCCGTGTTCTGGCCGAACTTTTGCCTCCCCTCGGTGACGGCGGGCGGTCGGCGTTGTGGGAGGCGTTGGGGCGTCGCTTCACGGGCATGACCTACCTGGAAGCGGATCGGGTCAGCAAGACGAACAAGGAGTTCATCCGCGGCCTTTTTCCATCGGGACTCATTTACGCCAATCTTTTTGACGATGACGCCCAGCGGGTGATTGGCGAGGTCGGGCCGCAAACAGAAGGCGTGAAGAAGATGTTGACCGCCATTGGCTTCACACCGGTGGGCCGCATCGATCCTTTTGACGGCGGCCCCCATTTTGAGGCCGATACGTCGTCGGTCTGGCCAATCACCATGAGTCATCAGGGCAAGGTCCACATCGTGGAGCGGTCAGCACTCGTCGACGCGCCGGGCGAGTCTTGTGACGGTCTTGTCGCGGCCGAGCGACGCTACACGCGCGGCAAGGAGCCACCGACCAGTTATTTCCGCTGTGTGCAGGGTGACTTCGCCGAACAAGGTGATTCCATCGCCATCAGTGCCGAAACCGCCGCGGCCATCCAAGTCGCCGATGGCGACGACATCTTTGTCCTGGCTCTGGCTCGCCACACCCGACTCTGAGGGCCGTCGGACGACCGTTGGAAGCGCACCAGGGGCCCCGGTGGTGACGGTTGGTCCGCTAGACGGTCTATCGTGGCGGCATGTTTGAAACCGCTGAGCTTGGGCGCACCGTCAGCAAAGACGAGTATCTCTCGCGAGCATCCCAGCTCCGCACGGAGCTTCTTGACCTCCAAACGCGGCTGCATGACGACGGGACATTCCCGTTGTTGGTGCTCATCAACGGTGTTGACGGCGCCGGCAAGGGCGAGACCGTCAACTTGCTTCATGAGTGGATGGACCCCCGCTTTCTTCAGGCAGTGGCGTTTGGAGCACCGACCGATGAGGAGGCAGCGAGACCTCCATTTTGGCGCTACTGGCGTGCGTTGGCTCCTCGAGGTCGGACCGGTATTTATTTCGGCAATTGGTATACGCCAGCGGTGGTTGGGCGTGCTGAACGCCACCTGAAGAAAAGTGCTTTTCTTGGGGCCCTGACACGCATTCGAACGTTCGAACAGGCCTTGGTCGACGATGGCGCCCTCGTCGTCAAACTCTGGTTTCATCTTGGCAAGTCGCAGCAGGGCAAAGTCTATCAACGCCTGCGTGGCAGCAAGGCGACGCGGTGGCGCGTGAGTGCCCAAGACATTGAACGGCACGAAAAATACGATCGGTATCGCGACGTCAGTGAGGAGGTGGTCCAGGAGACGTCGACGTCGGCGGCTCCCTGGACGGTGATTGAGGCGGCGGATCGGCGCTATCGCGAACTGGCCGTCGGCGAGACATTGGTGGCAGCCTTGTCGTCGCGCCTCAACGTAGCTCCCGTCGAGGTCAAGCGCCCCGGGCGCTCGCCTCCGAGCATCACTGGTCGCACCATTCTTGACACCGTTGATCTGACGACGACGACGCCCCGTCCACGTTACGAACGCCAACTGCCGGCACTGCAGCGAACCCTCAACAATGCCGTCGCTGGTCTTGCCAAGCAGGGGCGCTCAGTCGTCATCGTGTTTGAGGGATGGGATGCGGCCGGGAAGGGTGGCGCCATTCGACGGGTCACGGGTGCGCTTGATGCCCGCGATTATCGCGTCATCCCCATTGCGGCACCCACTGACGAGGAACGCGCCCAGCATTATCTGTGGCGGTTCTGGCGACACCTGCCGGCCCGGGGCAAGGTCTCCATCTACGACCGCTCCTGGTACGGGCGGGTGCTGGTGGAGCGCGTCGAGGGCTTCTGCTCCGATGCGGCCTGGCAGCGTGCGTACGGCGAAATCAATGAATTCGAGGACGAACTCACCGAACATGGTGTCGTCGTCGTCAAGTTCTGGATGCACGTGGATGCTGCCGAGCAGATGCGTCGCTTCAAGGATCGTGAAGCCACGCCGTTCAAACGCTTCAAAATCACCCGCGAGGATTGGCGCAACCGTGAGCAGCGGGAAAGCTATGAGCGGGCCGTGCACGAGATGGTTGACCGGACGAGCACCCGCGCTGCGCCTTGGCATCTGGTGGCAGCCAACGACAAATATAGCGCCCGTCTGTCGGTGATCCGCACGCTCCTCGAGCACCTCGTCTGAACGGTTGTGGGCGGCTGTCTTCGCCGTTCAGCCCAGACCTTCGCTCCTGACGATGCGCTCCGTGAGTCGGTTGATGCGATCGGCTTGCTCAGCGATCTTTTCATCGCGCACGCGTAGCGCGGCCTCGGCATCTTGCACGCTGGCGCGCAGCATCGCCTCCGTACTGCTCTTGGAGCCCACCCCCTGGGCGATGACGCGCTCAAGTTCGAGCCGAACGCCCGCCAGTTCGTCCTCGATGGCGCGGCACCTGGCCACTTCGGCGCGGACGGCTTCGCGCGCACTGTCGACGGCAGCGACGGCGGCGTCGCGTTGTGCAGTGGCGCTTTCGAGGTCGGCATTGAGGTCGTCGGC
>CAJBHN010001016.1 GCA_903952805.1 uncultured Myxococcales bacterium
AAGGCGAAGGCGAAGGCGAAGGCGAAGGCGAAGGCGAAGGCGAAGAAGGCTGCACCGTCGACGTCGATTGCGACGCTGGCTTCTTCTGCGACGCCGGCGACTGTGTCGACCTCGCGCCCCTGTCGACCGCTCCGGGCGTCACGTCCACGTCGATCGCTGTTGGTTTGTCCGGCGCGTTGACCTCGGGCGCCCGAGAAGAAGGCGCCGCGTTTGCCGACGGCGTGCGGGCGGCTTTCAAGGCCCAAAATGACGCGGGCGGCATCAAGCATCGCTCGGTCGACCTGCGAGCCCTCAACGACGGCGGCGATCCAGTGGTCGCGGCGACCAACGCAACCACGTTGACGACGGGGGAAACCCCGGCCTTCGCGTTGATGTCGTCGGGCTCTCAGACGGTGGCGTCCCTGGAGACGGCGTCGACGTCGGCGCAGCGCGTGCTCATCACGAGTCGCGCCGGCACGGCGAAGGTGCACACGACGTTCAATCGCTTCCAATTTGCCACCCGACCATCGGCCGAGGCTGAAGTCGAGCAGGCCGTGAACTACTTCTTGTCGGAGCGTGACCTGCGGGTGCCGCTGCAGAATTTCGCGTTGCTCGTCGAGGCCGACGGCAGCGCCGCCGACGCGACCCCCACCGCCTACGGCGCCGCCCTCGCTGACAACCTCGATGCGTCCTTGAATGATCGCATTGCGCCTCCGGCCGTCGTGACGCTTGAACAGTTCAACTACCGCGCCAACAGCCTCGACGTCGGTGACGCCGTCGACGCGACCATCCAGTGGATCGCCACCGGCGGCATTCGCTCCAACGAGGTCGGCGCCCGTCCCGTCGTGATTGGTCTGGCAGGCACCGGCCGCTCCACCGCCAAATACGTCGAGGAGGTGCTCAACGCCTTCCACGACATCGTGCTCGGCGTGGCCAACCCTGCGGCCTTCGGCATCAACGACGCTGGCGTGGCTCGTCTGCAGTTGGTCGGCGACGTGTTGTTTTGGGCACCGGCAGAGGTCGGGCTCGATACCCTCGTCAGTGAAACCAACGACCTCGGCACCTACGACTCGATCAGTGGCGATCAGGCCTACTGCAGCCGGGTGGTGTCGACGCAAGCCGTGCCCGAGGCGTCGGCGGCTGGTACGGCGTCGCAATACGTGACGGCCTTGAACGTCCTCAACCCCTCGGCCATCCCGAGCCGAGCGGGCTTTGAAGGCTACATCGCTGGTCGGGTTCTGCTCGAAGGCCTCAAGGCCTCGCCCGCGGCGCTGTCGACCGATGCGCTCGTTGCCGCGCTCGAAGGGCTGGCGCCCGTCGACTTCGGCGGTGGCTCCATCGACTACAGCACGTCGAGTCACGCTGGCCAGCCTGCGAATACGATTTTCCAGGGGGTCGGCCTGGACGAGACCTGCGCTCCCACGGTGGTCGACATCGACATCACGCCCCAGCCGCCGCCGTCGGCGCAGGGCTGCCCGGTCGGCCTTCGCCTCAACGATGTCGACGACATCTGCGTCATCCAGGGTCAGCTGCTGGAGAGCATCTCGCTGACCAATGACTTCGAATACCTGCTGAAGGGAACGGTCTTCGTCGGTGATGGTGCGCAGGACATCACCATGACCGTCGAGCCCGGCACCGTCGTCAAGGGCGACTTCGAGACGACCGGCACCCTGGTGATTACGCGCAACGGCAACCTGGTTGCCGATGGTGTCCACCAAGAAGGTGGCGCCGACGAAACCTGCACCGTCACGAGCGACTGTGCCGTCGGTGGCGCCGTGTGCGTCGATGGCCTCTGTGCTTCCCCCATCCTCTTCACGTCGGAAAAGCCCGTCGGCCAGCGTGCGACCGGTGACTGGGGTGGTATCGCCATCAACGGTCACGCCCCCGTGAACTGCACTCTCAACACCTCGTTCAACGCCGTCGAGGGGACCACCAGCGTCAGCGGCGCCTGTCAGGGCGTCGGTGAAGGTGGCTCGGGCCTGTACGGCGGCATCGACGCCAACGACAACAGTGGCGTGCTTCGCTTCGTCCGCGTCGAGTTCGCCGGCAAGCGCATTCAAGACGGCACCACCGGTCTCGAAAACGAGCTCAACGGCATCGCCTTCCAGGGCGTCGGGCGTGGAACCAAGGTGGAGTACATCCACGTGCACCGGGGCCAAGATGACGGCGTCGAGTTCTTCGGCGGTGCGGTCGACGTCAAGCATCTGATGGTCACCTGTGCCGACGACGACTCCTTCGACTGGACGGGGGGCTACATCGGTCGCGCCCAGTTCGTGGTGCTGCAACAATGTGGTGGCGTCGGCGACGCTGGCATCGAAGCCGATGGTCGCGAAGGCTTTGCGGCGCTCGGCAGCAACGCTCTCAACGGCAGCGGCGAGCAGCTTTCCCACGCCTACAACCCGCGCTCACGTCCGATCATCGCCAACATGACGACGATCGGGCTGAATGATGCGGCTGCGGTCGGCAAGTCGACCTTCGGCTTTCTGTTCCGTCGCGGCACGCAGGTGACGGTCGCCAACTCGGTGTTCACGGGCTTCAACCGAAGCTGCATGGACATCGACGACGCGGCCACGTTCAACAACGCCGGCACCTACACGCTCAACGTCGACGGTGTCACCGTTGATGCATTCGTCGCCGCGGTCGATGCCGGCAGTGCCAAGCTGGTCGATCTGGCCGGGACCATTCTGTCCTGCCCGGTCAAGACGTTCGAGAACGAGACCCCTCTCGATGGCAACAAGACGGCGTCGGTGCTGACATCGTCGGTCGGTACGGCAACGCCAGCGTTCTCCGCCACTGGCCTGCTCACCAACGCCTTCCTCGGCGTCGATAACGGTTCGACCGCGCGCTTCACACCGTCGGCGGCTTCCGTGTTGCGGTCGGGCACCCAGGTGTTCTCAGACCCCTACGCGGGCACCAACGGCACGTTCTTCGAAACCGTGTCCTACCGTGGCGCCGTCGATCCGGCTGCGGATTGGACCGTCGGTTGGACGCAGTCCCCGGCGAACTGAGCTGAGCCTGTTCAGCGTGCTGTCTCGAGCGGGTCGCCTCTGGGCGGCCCGCTTTTTTTGGTGCGGCCGACATGGGCGCGACCCTGCAGGTGTGCGTCCGTGTCGATTCAGCAGCGACTGGACGTGCCCTGGATCTGTCTCGCTTGGCCACCGATGGGACGGTTGATTTTCAAGTGCCTGAAATCGCGCCATTCTCTGGTGACTCCGTCAACAGGCGGATGAGACGACGGCTCCGCGGGGCCGAAACAGTCCTTGAACGTTCTTCGGAGGCGCCGCTCATGCCCGTTGTCAGCACCACCGCCAGCCGCACCGACCTGCGCACCCGCCCGAGCACCGAGGTCGCCTTTGGCGCCCGTGGCGACGCCGTGTCCGCCCTGCAGCAGAATCTGAGCCGCGCCGGCTTCGGCACCGCGGTCGACGGCGAGTTCGGCAAAGAGACGCTCAAGCAGCTCAAGGCCTTTCAGGCGGCGCAGGGCTTGCCGGTCACGGCCCGGGTCGACACCGCCACCGCCGCCGCCCTCGCCGGCGCCGCCTCCCCCACGACTCCCACGGCGTCGTCGGCCGCCGCTGCGCCCGCCTCGAGGCCCCAGGCCTCCGCCCAGACCGTGACCGATGCCCGCCGCCGCGCCATGACGAGCCCGGCCGGCATCGCCCTGGCCACCGGCGCCAACGCCGCCCCCACCACCGACGCCGTCCGCGCTGGCACCGCCAAGCTCAAGCTCGGTATGCAGGGCCCCGCGGTGCAGGAGCTGCAAGAGCGCCTCAACCAGGATGGCGCCGGCCTCGTGGCCGACGGCCAATTCGGCCCCCGCACCGAGGCCGCGGTCAAGCAGTGGCAGGCGTCGCGTGACATCACCGACACCGGTGTCGTCGGCCCGGCCACCCAAAAGGCCCTCGACGACCAGCAGCCCGTCAGCCGCAGCACCGAGCCCGCGCCGTCGGCAGGCGCCGACAGCACCGGCCCCGCCCGCGCCAGCGACATCGCCGCCACCCGCGGCATGAGCGAGGCCCAGAAGTTCGATTACTTCGAGGGGCTTGCGCAGCACAACGGCGGTCAGGTCAAGACTGGCGCCAATCAGAAAAACATCGTCGGCCTGCGCACGCCCACCGACGCCGACACCAACGGGGGCGGCGGCCGCTACGACGACACGTTCGTGATGTTCTGGAAGGACGCCCAGGGCAACAAGCGGGTCCGCGAATACAGTGGCAACACCGAACCATCGGCTCGCTACCGCGGCAAGAT
>CAJBHN010001017.1 GCA_903952805.1 uncultured Myxococcales bacterium
ACCGCCCCCCTCGTCGTCCTCATCGACGGCGGCTCGGCGTCGGCCAGCGAACTGACGGCCAAGGTCTTGAAGGAGCGGGGTCGGGCCACGGTCATCGGCTCGACGTCGGCGGGCAAGGGGTCGGTGCAGCGCCAGATCCCCACTCCCGACGGCGGCCTGCTGAAGGTCACCGCTGGCTCCTACACGGGCCCCACCGGGACCCGCCTCGACGAGGGCGGCGTGCGCCCCCATCGCTTCCTCGCCCCCTCACCGAGGCGGACGGCCCTCGAGGGCGCCAATCCCGGCGATGACTCCTGGGTCTTGTCGGCCATCGACGCCCTGCACCTGCAGGAACGCAGCGCCTCATTGAGTCCCGGCCCCGGCCCCGGTCCCCATCCCTGACATCCCAGACATCCCTGACATCGCGCAGCGCGTCCAGGGTCCAGCGTCAGAAGGCGGCGTCAGCACATTTCCAAGGCGCTGGGCGACTTTACAGGGAGGGCCGGCGCCCTACACTCCAACCATGACCCGCCTTGTCGGTGCCATGGCGCTCGCCTGCCTGTTGCAGACCACCGGTTGCAGGGGGCCCGCAGAGGCTCCCGAGGACCTCGACGGTCTCGCGCGATTCTTCTTCAACCGATTCGCGCCGAAGAACGACGACCTCACCGACGCAGACCCGGCGGCGTCTGATGCCGAGATCCAAGACGGGATCGCGCGCCTCCACGATGTCCTCGACGGCGATGCGCTCAACGAGCCGCAGCTGGGGACCCTGGCCGACATCACCGCCGAGGAGCTCGCGACCGCGGGCCTGCCCGATGCCGATCCGACCCGGCCGCAAGGCATGTTCATCGCCGACATCGTGCGATGCAGTCTGGACCGCCTGGAGGAGATCATCCGCACCGACGACCAGCTCTCGCTGTACCCCGAAGCGTACGCCGCCTATTCGCGGGTCAATGACGCCGATCGCCCGCAATACAACCCCACGTGGGTGAGCACCTTCACGTCGGCTGACAACGCGCTGTTCACCAACCAATTCACCGCGGTCACGCACAGCGGCCTGCGCAAGGTGCCCGACGTCGAGCGGAGCTCCGGAGAGCCCGCGCCCTTCGGCCGCGTCTTCACGTCGCGCGTTGTCATGCCCGGGCCCGCAAGCTTCGAGCAGCCCAGCGACGCGGTGGCGTACCAAAACGACTTCCAGGTCGAGGTGTTCTACCCACGCGCCGAGGGTGAGCTTGTCCACTTCTACGGCATGTGGCGTTACATGAAGCTCGGCGTTCTCGGCGACAGCGGCTCAGACCTGTTCATTGACCAGACCACCGGCGGCATGATCGACTGGGACAAGAAGACCAGCGTGCTCTGCGAGGAGGCCCCATGAGCGACGCCGTGGACCGCAACACGATCTGGTGGTGGCGCGTCCTCAGCGCGCTTGCCATCTTCAACATCGTGCTGTGGGGGGTCACGCTCACGGTCGTCGATACGTCGCGTCCCTTCGTCGGCGCGCAGCTCGCGCTCAGCGGCATCTACACCGCCGTCTGTGCGTTCCGCTCTTTCTGGCCGCGCATCGACCTCGAGCGGACGGTGCTGTGGGATACGCCGCTGTCGAGTGTTTTTCTCGGGCGCTCCGCAGCCACCGTCGCGGAGATCAGCTTCGCCGTGCAGGTCGCGCTCTTCGTCGAGGAGTTGGCAGAGCGGTCGGGCGTGCACTCCCTCCGCCTCTTGTTCGTCCCCATCGTTTCTGCGCTGACCATCGCGCAAGTCTGTTGTTGGTCGAGCGTCATCACGCTGAGCCACCTGGGCCATGCGATCGAAGAGTCCGTGTGGGCCATCACCTTCACCGTCGTCGGCCTCAGCCTGGGTGTCGCAGCGCCTCGGCTCGAGGGGACCTGGCAGGTGGTCGCGTATGTGGGCGCCGTCAGTGCGGCGCTCTACGTGGCCTTCATGGTCGTGGTGGACGTGCCCATGTACGTGCGTCGCTGGCGCAAGAGCGTCGCGGCCGGAGAGCGCCGCCTCGGCCTCGTGGACGGGGCGCGGGATGCCCTGTTCCGACGCGAGGTCACGGGCTCGTGGACCGTGTGGCGTCCCGAGGTCGCGTGGTTGACGGGCTACTTCACGTTCGCGGTGTGGCTCAGCCTCGGGCTCGTCCACCTGCCTCGCTGACGATGTCGAGCCGCGGTACTGCGCCGGGCGTTACCTGCTGACGACGCCGAGCCTGGCCGGCGCTCTCTTGTCCCTGTCTGCGGGGGCAGATCATGACGTCACAGGGCGGCGTCGAGGTCGGCGGTGCCGGGCTCGAAGGGGCCCACCGTCGCCACCCCACCGCCACCGAGGCGCAGCTGCTGGTAGGCGCTGTCGAGTTCGACGGTGCATGACGCCGGGATGGCCGTATCGCCGACCTCCCGGGCCGCCGTCGTCAGCGTCATCGTGGTGTCTGTGACGGTCCAGGCGAAGGGCTGCTTGCTGGCGGTCTTTTTGCCCTTGCAGCTCTCGGCGATGGCCAGGGTCCCCTTGCCTCCCTTTTGGAAGGTCAGCGTCAGCCAGGGTTCCCGGCAGGTGGAGCCCTGCTTGGTGAACGTGGCGGTGCGCTCCAAGACCCGGGCCTCGGGGCCCATGTCGCCCACCGCGGGCAGGCCAATGAAGACCCGTACGTCGGGCTCGCCGACCCAGGCGTCGAATGCCTTGTCTTTTTGGGCGCTGTCCAACAGGCGCTTGGCGACGGGGTCCTTGGCGGCCCGCTCGTGGAGCCAGCCCAGGTGTTCAAGCATCGCACTTCGACCCACACCGCTTTGGGCGTCGGCGGCGGCGCGGGCGTAGTGGGCGGCGGCGTTGTCGGCGTCGAAGGCGAGGGCGTCGTCCAAGACGGCGGCGGCGGCGGCCCAGTCCCGCTTTTTGATCAAGCCCTGGGCCTGGGTGATGCGGGCGGCGGCGAGCTTTTTGCCGGCGGCGGTGCCGACCAGGGCGGGGCGGGCGTCGACGAAGACGACGACCGAGCGGCCTTTGGGTCCCGCGTCGAGGGTGACGGCGGCGCTTTTGCCCGCCTCGTGCCACAGGACCCCGGCGAGTTTGAGGGGGACGTCGCTGCTGACGACGGCGCTGGTGGCGGTCGGGGCCAGGGGCTCGCTGCCGGCGATGACGACGGTGTGGGCGGCGCCCTCGACGGTGAGCGAGACCTTGAGGCCAAACGGGGGCTGTTTGAGCGGCGTGCCGCCCTTGACGAGGCCGGCGACGAAGGCGTCGACGGGTTGGCCGGCCTCGGCGTCGGTGACGAGGCCGCAGGCTTCGTCGTCCTTGAGCGTCAGGCCCTGGGGCCAGCCGGCGGGGACGGCGGGCGGGGTCAGTCGGCACACGCGCACGGTCTTGCCGATGGCGTCGTCGACGGCGGCGATGGCAACGAGGTCGCCGTCGTGGTGGAAGCCGATGACGCTTTCGCGCGTGACGGCGCCGGCGGGCAGAGCGGTCACGGCCCCGAGGGCGGCGAGGATGGCTGCGGCAGAGAGGGACCGGACATCGAACACATGCATGACACGCGCTACGAAGTGGGCGGCCGCTTGGAAAGAGGTGCCCACGTTGATGATGGCCGTCACATGATCAACGCGGCCCCATTTTTCGGCGACCCGCCCGTGCGGGGTCCATAGCGATGAACCGGGCGCTCGCCACACCACCGCTGCCGAGCGCTCCCTTGAAAGGACCGACCCCATGAGCCCCTCTCGCCGTCCCAGTTCCATCACGGCCGTCACCGCAGCCGTCATCGCCACCCTTGGCAGCGCCTGTGGCGTCAATGAGCTGCGCCTCGCGGTGCCCGGCAAGGGCGACGTCACCCTCAACGTCCCCGGCGCCGTCGACGACGGTCAGGCCTTGCGCGCCGGCGCCACCAGCGAACTCTCGGTCATCACCGCCGACCTCGCCCGCGGCATCAATGGCGGCATCGGCCTCGTCTTTGACCTGTCGGAACGCATCATCGACCTGCCCCCGACCGACACCGACGGCGACAGCTACGCCGTGTGGGGTCCATCTGAGCCCCGGGGCCTGGAGCGCAACTCGTTTCGCTTCACCGTCAACAAGATTGACGACGCGCAGTTCGACTACCGCCTCGAGGCCCGCGCCAAAGACGCCAGCCTGGAGACTGACTTTGTCGTCGTGTGGGAGGGCACGTCATTCCCCGGCGGCGACACCCGCGGCCACGGCACCCTCGACATCCATTGGGGCGCCTTGCGCGCCATCGACGACAGCGCCTGTCTGATCGGCGACCTCTCGGTCGTCTACGCCACTGACGAGAGCCCCCGCCGGATCGACGTGGCCTTTGTCGAGGCTGCCGATGGCTGCCGTGACGAGACCCCCACCACGGCCAACTACCACTACGAAGAAAACGACGACGCCTCGGGCTTCCTCGACTTCGCCTTCACCAAGAACCTGCATGCGCTCGCCGAGGACAAACCCCTCGAAGAAGTCTTTGCCGTGCGCAGCCGCTGGCTTGGCGACGGCCAGGGACGCTCGGATGTGCGCTTGAGCGGCGGCGAGATCCCCGCCGACCTCGCCACCAACGTCCCCGACACCACCGCCACCACCGCTGACATCGTCGAATGCTGGGACGCCGCCTTCAACGTCGTGCACACCGACACCAGCCCCACCGAGTTGGAACCCCACCTGGGCCACGCCGAAGAAGGCGACGTCGCCCTCTGCGCCTTCGCCGACGCCTCCTTCGCCGAGCTGCGGTGAGCGGGACCTGACCACGCCGACGCCGACGCAG
>CAJBHN010001018.1 GCA_903952805.1 uncultured Myxococcales bacterium
CGACAAGGGTCAGGCCTTTTCGCCAGAGGAGATCATTCCGATCTTCCAACAGCTGGCGTCGGCCCTCGACTACGCCCACAAACAAACGTGGCATGGGGATCTGAAGCCCGAGAACATCATTGTTCTCCCCGATCTCCTGAAGGTCACCGATTTCAATTTGGTGAAGGGCCTGCCGCTCAAGCCGTTCCTCGGCATCGCCAAGAGCCGCAGCAAGGGTTTTCCGTACATTGCTCCCGAGTTGCGGGTCGAAGCCCAAAGCATCGACGGCCGCGTCGACATCTACTCCCTGGGCGTGATCCTTGGTGAGATGCTGACCGGGCTCGTCTACGAGGGGCATTTCTCGCGCGCATTCACGGCCGCGTTGGAGCAACTCCCGACCCGCCTCGATGGCCTGGTCCGGCGCGCCCTGGCGGAGCACCCCGATGGGCGCTTTTCCAAGGCGTCCGAGATGGTCAAGGAGGTCGAGGGGGCTCTCGGCGCCATGGGGCCGTTGCCGCTGCCGCCGCCGGTTGCCCTCGTCAAAGAGGGGCTGTCGCTGTTGCCGAAGTCGGCGTCGCAGCCGCCGGCCAGGGTGCCCGTGTTGCCGCCGCCGCCGCCGCGGGAAGAGACCAATCCATCGCAGTCGTCGGCAGGGCTTCGCAAGCCCATCAAACGGCACGCTGACGAAGATGAGAGTCTGCTCGAACTCGGTCATAGCCAGGTTCTGCTGTTGGCCAGCGCCATTCATCAGGCGAAGGCGGGCATCGTCGCCGAGGCTGCCGAGAACCTCGACGACACGGCCAATGGGCCTCGCGTCGATTCCCAACTCGACTCGGGAGTCGATTCCCAGCTCGACTCCAGCCCCGGGTTCAGCGAAGACTCCGGGATCGAAGCCGCCGAGGCGGAGGTCCGCCGACTTGATGCGCTCATCGGCGTCAGTCCGGACGACACCATTGACGAACCCACCATGCGCGGTGGCCCTGATGACATCGACACGAATCCCGGCGCTCGACTTGGGAAACGGGGCAACAAGGGCCGGAGCCATCACCACGTCCGCGGACTGGTTTCATCCGGCGAGCGTCCACCTGGACCAGATGAACTGCTGGAGTCCATCTATTCAGACGAGGGCGACAACCGCCTGGTGCCGCCACCGCTGCCCGATGATGGCCTGCATGACGAAAGCGTGAATGGTGGCTTTGCCCTGCCAGGTGACGACGAACCTGCGACAGATCATCGCGCCCGTGGTCGTGCACCGGTGCCTTTTCCCTCCAGCGAGCCGTCCACGCGAACGGGAGTGGCTGTTGATCCGTCGTCGTCGGCGCCCGGGTCTGGGGTCGCTGATTTGGGGGACTTGTCGGTCTCCGCCCTTGACAGCACCGTCGGCGGCCGCGTTGGTCGGACGTTGGGCAGTCTCGCTGATGAGTTCCCCTCGCAGGAACCGACCGCCGAGGGCCTGCAGGCCCCCGCCGCTGCCCCGGGGCTGACTTCCGATGACGTCGGGTCGTCGCCGTCGTCCGAAGGCGGGCTGGAGATACACGACGCCCTGACAGCACTCAAGCGTCACCCGCGGCCCGACCTCGTCGAAAACGACGCCATGCGCGACGCTCTCACCCGTACGGGAGGTACAGCGACGGGCCAGGAACCGCCGGCGCTGCCGCCGGACCTTGGGCAAGACGACGAAGACGATGACTCCCTCAACGCGACCAACACCATGCAAAGGGTGTCGATTGGCGACGCCGGGCAGTCGCCAATGTTGCCGCCGGGATTGAGGCCCGTCGCGCCACCTCGAAAGCCTGCGCCGTCAAGCGGGGTCAGTCCGTACGCCGTCTTCGCTGTCGTGGCTGTGGCGGTGCTCTTGATCCTGGTCGCGGGCAACCAGATGTTCGGCGGCACAGCCGAAGGCGACGACGGGGCCGTGGTCACACTCCAGCCCTCGCCGCTTCCCACGTTGCCGGTGACGCCGTCCGAGGTCAAACCGCTGCCTCCCGAGGGAGAGCCTCCTTCCGAGGCCACGTTGCCGCTGCCTCCGGCGGTAACGCCGGCTCCCGCCGAGCTCGCCGATGCGGCAGCGCTCCTTCGCGAACGTCAGCGGGCAGAGTTGCTGGCCCGCGACGAGATGGATCGGCGGGAAAGGGAGGCTGCGAAGGTGATCACGCCAGCGCCGGCTCCCTCACCGACGCCAACGAAGGCACCAGCGCCGCCGGTTGTTGAGCCCTCGCCAGCAAGCGCGATCGTGGTTGCTGTGGCCGAGGCTGGCAGTTGCCCTGCCGCCATGGCGACCATCGACGCCGGGTCATTCAGCTTTGGTTCGTCGGGTTCAGACCCCATGCGCAACTTCGGCGAACTCGATGCCAAGGCTGTCGACGTCAAGACCTTCTGCATCGACTATTACGAAGCGCCCAACGGCGCCAAGGCTTTGCCGTCGACTGGCGTGTCATGGACATCGGCGAAGACGGCGTGTGAGCGCTCCGGCAAGCGTCTTTGCACCGAGCAGGAATGGGAAAGGGCCTGCAAAGGTCCCAGCAGCAGCCGCTTTCCCTACGGCAACGGTTTCGACGTCGACGTCTGCAACACCGTCGACGGTGAAGGCAAGGCTCGGCCCCTGGCGCGCGCTGCGGACTTCAAGAAATGCCGTTCGGGTTTCAAGGTCTTCATGCTCGCGGGCAACGCCGAGGAGTGGGTCGCCGACGCGGCCAATGGGCAGAGGGTGGTCAAGGGCGGCTCATCTGACCGACCTGACTTCGCTTCTCGCTGTTCCGCACGGCGCACACTGGCGCCGAAGTCGGCTTCAGGGATGCTCGGCTACCGCTGCTGCGCGGACCTGCATTAGCCGACGCTTCGGTGACGATGGGGGTTCCTCCGGAACCAGCGCGGCCTCTGTATTGAGGGCACCCCTGTACGGTCTCTGCGCGTCGGGGAAACGAGTTGGAGCACACGCTCCAGCAGTCCTGCAGGCGAGGAATCAAGCGACCACGTCGTTGCTACCCTGACGGTCGGCGATCCAGCGACGAGCATGCTCGCGCATTGGGTGGTGCTGGCTGCTTGTTGGCCGGGGACTGCACTGAACCGCAACTCGCCGCACGCCTGTGGGGGACCGTCCCGCCGCGAGGTGCTGGAGTTCACCTCGACGGCGGAGCGTTAAAACGACCAGTCAGCAAAGAGTTTGCGCTTGAACGCCTCGAACTCTTCGATTTGCTCATGGGGGCTGTGGTCGACGTTGCGGGTCGCCATGTCGCCCAGCCGAAGGTTGATGGCCCTCAGTCGACCAGCCAGCACCGCGGCCAGCGCGAACATGAGTTTGTAGGCCACGGCGGGTTCTCGGACGAGGAGTTCATCGAGATCCTTGGAGGTCACGCGCAAAATGGTCGCCTCTGCCGACGTCACGATGGCCTGAGCGCTGCGCTGCTCACGGGTGAGCAGTGACATTTCGCCAACGACGGCGCCGGTGCCGTGAACCGCCAGGGAGTGCGTGGTGCCATCGGGCAGTCGCTTGCGGATATCCACGTCACCAACGGCGATGAGGAACAAGGCGCTGGGGTCGTCGCCTTCGCTGAACAGGGTGTCGTTCTTTCGATACAGTTCACGGCGGGAAATCATGAAGAGTTCACGGGCTTCGCTCTCTGAGAGCTGCTGGCCAATGATTGATTTGAGCCAGGTGTGGTGGGAGATTTCCACGAGGTCC
>CAJBHN010001019.1 GCA_903952805.1 uncultured Myxococcales bacterium
AACTCGGAAGTTAAGCTCGCCAGCGCCAATGGTACTGCAAGGGAGACCTTGTGGGAGAGTAGGACGCCGCCGGATTTTTCTTGGAGACCCCCGACAGCAATGTCGGGGGTTTCGTCTTTTTGTGCGTTGGGCTTTGGTACCGTCCCCAGTTGGCCGCCGGAACAGTTTTCGCCCTCGATCGAAATCGATTGGCGCTCCCTCCGATGCTGACTCCGGTACTGACTCCGATGCTGGCCTTCAGACAGGTCCACCCGCCGGCATCAGGGGCCAGACCCGAAGCGATTTCCACTCTTTTGGGTCACCCTTTGGCCGATTTCGGCGGTCGTCTCAGGCGCGCCGCTCTCAACACCAGCCACCCGTGAACGCGCCCGCGCAGCACCAACCCCGAGCGTGCGATTCACGCCACCAGCGTCAGACCCTGCAGCGCCTGCCGCAGCTCAAAAGACCGATGCAGGTTCATCGTGTCTTCTCACCGCCCGGCGCCGCCTGTCAGCGGACCCTGGTCGGCGGTCAGTGTCCAGTCGCTTCCGTCGCCGTCGTCCACCACCACCACGCCCAACGCCAGCAGTTCGCGGTGCAGACGGTCTGCGGTGTCGAAATCCCTTGTGAGCCTGGCCGTCGCTCGCGCGCGTACGGCGCCGTCGATCGCGGGTACGTCGAGCTGCCGCTCTGCGGCACGGGAATCGCGCAGGACTCGAAGCCATGTGACCGGGTCGTTGATGCTGAGCTCCAGCCGGTCGGCGAGAGCCTCGAAGCCATGGGCTGCCGCCTCCACCGCTGACGCGTTCGCACGGCCCTGCTTGCGCAGCACACCGTCGCACAGTTCGTTGACCCCTTTGATGAAGGCCAGCATCGCTTCGCGAACGGTTGCGGCGTCGCCGTCCAGCGCATCGAACAGCCCCTTCAGCGGCGCGGCAGGCGCCGTTTGCGCGTTGATGATGCGCTCGGGAGGCAGCTTCATGAGCCGTACACGCGCCAGGAGGAGCGACTCGCGCTCGGATTCCGAGATGTTGAAATGGGACACCGCCCCCTCCTGCATCATCCTGCCGGATTCGCAAACTGCTGCTTTGCCCACGCTTCAATAATGGCAGCACCAATGCGTTGGAGCGGATTTGGCCGGCAAACGCGACAACATTGACGACGCGGCTGAGACCGGGGTCTTGCTGCCTGCTCGCCGAAGCGTTCGGCGACGCATTGGCCCGATGATTTCCACGGGGCTGATCCCGAGATCTCTTTGATCATCGCCCACGGAGTGGGCTCGCTCAAAGCGCTCTGGGATGTCCCTTGCACCTTGCCCACAGGGGAACCCTTCGGGCCCCGGGGCGGCGTGTTCCCACTCGCGTCGCTCGTGAGGCGCTTGGCGCCCCTTGTTCGACGTGGTCAGTATTCAATGAGTATTCGGGCTGACCTGTTCGACTGTTCCGACCCGGCACACACACACGGTCAGCGGCACACTGGACATCGCCCGCTGACGTACGGCCGTCTCGCACATACGTGCACCCGCCCCCGTGCGCGACGTTGAGCCGCGCAGCACCCCATCGCGCCCAGCAGCAGCTCCCGACGCTCCCGGAGATGTATACAGGCATCACACCCCGGCCTTGCCGTGGCATGCCTCGCCACCACCGTCCGTCCGGTCGATCGCGCCCGATTGGCTGGTGCGTAGACACCCCTGTGGCCGACCAACGCATTCCCGTAGCGCCCGTGATGATTGGCCTGGTGGCGGTGGCCTTCACCATCGCTGGCATCAAGCTGGTCGTCTTTGACTACTCACTCGCTGACGTCATGCCTCGCACGCAATACGACGTGACGTTGCGGGCCAGCTACGACGGGCATGACGGCGAAACCCGGGTTCGCACGTTCTTGCCCGTTTCTGACGCGCGCCAGCAGGTGGTGCGCGAAGAGAATCTGACGGCCCAGCCGACCACCTTCTCCGCCGAGACCGTTGGCCTCAACCGCGTGGGCACCTGGGACACCAACGCTGCCGCGGACGGCTCGACGTTGATGTGGCGCTTTTCGATCCTCGGCACCGCGCTGCGCTACGAGGTCGATCCCGGCCTGATGGTCCCCGACAGCTATCCATCGTCGGCGGCGCAGTACCTGAAGGCCGAAGAAGACATCCAGGTCGACGACGCCGACATCGGCCTGACGCTGACCCGCATTCATGCCGATGCCGGTCCGATCCTTGAGCGCCTCACGGCTATCTTTGGCCTCACCAGCGGGATGCGCCAGCGCCCCTTCAAGGGCACCACCGATGCACTGACGGCGCTGCGCCTCGGCGAGGCCAGCTGCAACGGCAAGAGCCGGCTCTTTGTCGCGCTGACCCGCCGCGCTGGCATTCCCGCTCGCCTCGTCGGCGGCTTTGTCATGACGCCGGGCTCGAAGAAGACGACGCACCAATGGGCCGAGGCATGGATTGCAGGCCATTGGATTCCCTTTGATTCAACAAACAAACATTTTGCCAGCATCCCTGAGCATTATGTGACGTTGTACACTGGAGACGAGACGCTTTTCAGGCACACGTCAGACATCAACTTTGACTACCGATTCGAGACCGATACCATCCTGGTGCCGTCCCCCAAGGCCAAGACGTCGTTCAAGTTGTTCAATGTGTGGGCGCTGTTTGACCGCCTCGGCTTGACCTTCATGCTGCTGCGCACCCTGCTGATGCTGCCGGTGGGGGCCCTCGTCGTGGTCATCTTCCGCAACGTCATCGGCATGCCGACCTTTGGCACCTTCTTGCCGGCGTTGATCGCCGCGGCCACGTCGGAGACCGGGCTGATGTGGGGCATCCTCGGCATCCTCATTGTCGTCGTCATCGCCGCCAGCGTTCGCCGCATGTTCCACCGCTTGCAGTTGTTGCATTCGCCCTCGTTGGCGATCTTGTTGGCGGCCGTCGCCGTCACGTTGTTGGCCACGTCGCTGACCGCCGAGGTCATCGGCGCCAAAAAACTCGCGTACATCACGCTCTTTCCCGTCGCGGTGCTGGCCATCTCCGCCGAGCGCTTCTTCCTGCTGCTGACCGAGAAGGGGGCGCCGACGGCCTTCAAATCCCTGGGCGGCACCCTGTTGGTCATGTCGGCCTGTTATGCGGTGATGAACAGCCTGGCGCTCCAAATCCTGTTGATTGGATTTCCGGAATTTTTGCTGTGTTTTGTGGCGTTGGACATCTACCTTGGTCGTTGGATTGGTGTACGGCTGTTGGAGTACCGTCGCTTCCGCTCCATCCTGATGCCCGTGCCGTCAGCGCCCACGACGTCGGGGGCACCGTGAGCATCCTGGCCTCCTGGCGCAATCTCAAGGCCCGCCTCGACGAGATGGTGGTGCGCCGTGATGCCCTGGTGGGCATCAACCGCCGCAACGTCAGCTTCGTGTACGCCCATAATCCCCGCAGCGCCTACCCCGAAGCCGACGACAAACTCTTGTGCAAGGCGTTGATGGCCAAGCACGGCGTCGGCCTCGCGAAGACACTGGTGGTGTGTGACGGCCTCTATGCCATCCCCCAGACGTTGGAGACCCTGCGCACGCTGGAGCACTTCGTGGTCAAGCCGGCCAATGCCTCCGGTGGCGCCGGCATCATCGTGGTCGGTGAGCGCGCGTCTGACGGCGTGTGGAAGAAGGCTGGCGGCACAGGCCAGGTCACCATCGACGAGATTCGCTATCGTCTGGGCGAGATTGTCTTTGGCGCCTTCAGCGGCGACCTCGACGATCGGGCATTTGTCGAGGAGCGCATCTTCCCTCATCAAGTGTTTCAGGATTTCTGGAGCGGCGGCTTATGCGACGTCCGCGTCATCACCCTCGACGCGCTGCCGTTTTTTGCGATGGTGCGCGTGCCGACCTTGGAGTCCGACGGCCGCGCCAACCTGCACCAGGGTGGCATCGGCCTCGCCGTCGACATCGACACGGGTCTCACCACCCGCGCCTATTATCGAGGCCGCGCCATTACCCATCATCCCGAGGGCGGCGGCCTGTTGCTTGGTGTGCAGCTGCCCGACTGGCAGGGCATTTTGGACACCGCGCGACGAGCGGCCCGCTCGGTCCGGTTGGGCTACCTTGGGGTCGACGTCGTCGTCGACCAGGTTCGAGGTCCGATGGTGCTGGAAGTCAACGCCCGTCCCGGCCTGGAAATCCAAAACGTCCACGCCCGCGGGCTGGCTGAAGCCCTCGACATCGCTCGGTCCAAGCAGGCAGCTCGCTCATCGGTGACCATGACGGAGGCCGTGTGAGCGTTGCCGAAGGCACTTCGAAACTGTGGCCGGTGCTGACGGCGCTGGTGTTGATGCCGGCGGTGGCCATTGGCCTGGAGCAGTTCGCGCTGCGTCAGGGGACCGGTGAGCGCGTCATCCACGTCGACGCCGCCCACAGCACCGATGGCGACGACGTCGACGTCGCCGCCACCGTCGCCATCGGTCCCGACCACGAGGCGGCGCGGGCGCGCTTGAAGCAGGGCGACGCCGCGGGTGCCGTGGCGCTGTTTGCGCCGCTCGCCCAGGCCCACCCCGAGTCCGCCGCCATCGCCTTTGAGTACGGCGCCGTCTTGTTGGCTCGTCGCGACGTCGACGGCGCGCTGGTGCAGTTGCAGCGGGCCAAGACCCTCGCCGACAGCGACCCACGCGTGGCAGTCTTGTTGGCGCGGGCGCTTTCGAAAAAGAAAGACGCCGCGGGCGCCGAGGCCGAACTCCGTCGCGCGCTCACGCTGCGCCCCGGCTATGGCTCGGCGCTGCGGGCGTTGGGCAAGGTCTACAGCGGCGGTGGCCGTACCCTGGAGGCCATCGAGGTGCTGACCCAGGCCTC
>CAJBHN010001020.1 GCA_903952805.1 uncultured Myxococcales bacterium
AGTTAAGCTCGCCAGCGCCAATGGTACTGCAAGGGAGACCTTGTGGGAGAGTAGGACGCCGCCGGATTTTTCTTGGAGACCCCCGACAGCAATGTCGGGGGTTTCGTCTTTTTGTGCGTCGAAAAAGCTCCTGACAGCGATGTCGGGAGCTTTTGCTTTTGTATCGACGAAGCGGCGATGTTCAGAACCAGACTTGGACCAACGTGCGAAGCCTGCCGATCTGAGATGGTGCTGGTGGCGGGGGATTTTTTGAAGCGTCGCAGGGTTTGATCTGAATCTCGTCACATCACGGGGCCCTGTGGTCCTGACCATGTCAACCCTCGATCGAATGCAATCAAGCTGATTCGGTCGCTCCCGAAGTACATCTCCTCACCGTCTGCATCCATGACGAACATCGCAGGAAAGCCAAAGGCGCCTCGATCGACAGCTTCCTCCGTTGCTGCACGCAGCTTGGCCTTTACGCCGTCGTCGGCGCTGAGTTCGACCACGGTCGGATCGACACCGGCAGCTTCGCAAGCGGCCCTGAGGCTCTCGGACTGAACGACGTCTTTGCCCGCCCCCCAGTACCGTCGCCACAGACTGCGGGCGAGGGCCTCATGTTGTTCCGGGGACTCCTGAGCCACCAATGTGAGCATGCGCATCGCGCCTATCGTGTTTGTCGGAAATTCGTTCGGAAACGTAAGCGGCACCTGAAACTGGCTGCTACTGCGGGCAAGGTCACGCAGCAGATACACACCACGCGCGGGTAATGCCGCGGGAGGGGAATTGCCTGTTGCTTTCATGACCCCACCCAAAAAGGCCGGACGGAGCACGAGGTCCAACTGCCAAGCATGTCGATAGCGACAAAGGGTTTCGAAACACAGGTAGGACCACGGTGAAACGATATCGTAAAAAAGTTCCAGACGCATGCGACCCTCGTTCTCGGCAAAAGTATCGCCATCAACGGACAAAAATTCGAATAGCCTGCGGGACCAACCAAATCAGAGGTCCGTGACCGCGGTCGAGAACCTTCTGCCGCCCTCACGAGCAGACCGTCAGCCAGTTCCAATGATGGCGCTGCCACTCGTCGGCGACCCACGGGTCATTGACCCGGAACGATCCATCTTGCCTAGACCTCCAGTCAGCTGCGCAAACTCCTCAAGTGCGCGCCACTGTTGTTGTCTTTGCTGATGTTGACATTGAAAATCTGGTGAGGCGAATCTTGGCCGGAACCAGCGCACGAGTCGTCACCTCGTTGTCGACCTCCCAAGTCGCTATGATGCCTGACCCTGCGGCTGTCATTATCGGCGCCGATGTTGACGACACCGAAGTGGCGTCATTGGCCCGCTTGCTGCGAGCTGACGAACAGCATCGCCTTCTCGTGCTTCGACACGGCGCCGATGTCAGCACCGACGTTCCGTGGACCGTCTTGCGGAAAAGCGAGTTGTCCAGGACCTTGCCGCTGCTGGTAGAGGAGGCTGAAGCCATCGTCGTCGAGCTCCTGGCCATCATCAAAGATGCTGACCACCCGACCCACCCGGCGCGACTTGGTTGCGTGGTTTCGGTGGCATCGGCTTTTGTCATTGTCGCCGCCGACGCGCCCCCCGCCTCCGTCGAATTGGGGTTCGTTCTGCCTGAGGCTGGCCGCCAGTCTATGTCTGGTTCGCTCAGTCCAGTATTCGGTCGCCCGGGGCTGTGGCGCCTGAGCCCGAATGACGAATCCATGCGCCATGTGCTCAAAGCGTTTACCCTGCACCGAGCTATCGAAGGCGGCAACGCGTGAGCGAATTCATCGGCATCGATTTGGGAACCACCAACACTGTCGTCGCGACCGACGCCAAAGTTCTGCGTATGCGAACCGCAGACGGGGCCGCACGCAGCTTGCCGAGCGTCGTTGCCTTCCCACCAACAGGGGGCGTCTTGGTCGGCGCTGGGGCTCGTCGTCGACGAGCAATGGACCCTCAAAATACTCTCTACTCCACGAAGCGCCTGATCGGTCGACCAGGAACCAGCGTGATTGTTGGCGACTTCGGCCGCCGCTACCCACAGGTGCTCGAAATCACACAAGACGGCTCCATCGGCTTCCGCACCCGGGCAGGGGCCGTGTCACCGGTAGATGTGTCATCGTTGGTCTTGAAGGCTGCGTTTCAGGCGTCGCAGGTGGACGCTGAGGTTGCCTCCGGCGTCATCACTGTCCCTGCGGCCTTCCAGCACGCCCAGCGCGAAGCCACCAGAAGGGCCGGCCGCATGGCCGGGCTGGCCGATGTGCGCCTGTTGGAGGAACCGATCGCTGTCGCCCTTGCGCACGGCACCGCCGCCATTCCGGGGCGCTATTGCGCCGTCTACGATTTCGGCGGCGGTACGTTCGACTTCGCCGTTTTGGAGAAGAAAGGCGACGCCCTGCACATCCTGGCTCATGGTGGCGACCTCTTTCTGGGTGGAGATGACCTGGACGCGGCTTTTGCCAGCGTCGCCATCTCCAAGCTGCTGCGCGAGCACAACTGGGACCTGACGACTTCGCCAGAGGCCCTCAACCGCCTGATTCTTGAGTGTGAGCATGTCAAGCGCGAGCTGTCGCAGCACGAGCAATCCCAAATCCGGATCTCTGAGGTCGATCCCGATACACCAGTGGCCGATGTCGTCATCGACGTGACGCGGCAGGAATTCGACGCCAGCGTCATGCACCTGGTGCGACGGACCTTTCTGTCCTGTGACGAAGTTCTGCGTGAAGCGGGCCTGTCCGCTCGTGAAATCAGCGCGGTGTTTCTGGCGGGTGGCACCACCATGTCGCCCCTGGTCCACAAGATGGCGAGCGGTTACTTCGCCTTGCCTCCTTCCCATCAGGTCTCGCCCCTGGACGCCATAGCAGTCGGAGCGTCGGTGGCCGCCTCCACAGGCGTGCCCCTCGGCTGAATCGTTGCCGCGTCAGCCCAGATCAGCCGGCGTGGGGGTCGACGCCGCGGGCGATCAGGGCGGCGTCGATGGCGTTGAATTCGGCGCGGGCCTCATCGCTGTCGGTGACGTCGACAATGCCCTCCAGAGCGGCCAGCTGGGCGGCGGCACACAGCTCGCCACGGCGGGCCAACAGGTCGTCGGTGGACGGTTCGGTCCCGCTCATGTCTGCTCCTCCGCCCGCAGCAGGCGCACGGCCTCGTCCCGCAGGCGACGGGCAAAGTCGACCTCGACGGCGTCGCTGTAGTTGAGGGGGGCGCTCAAGTAGGGAACCCCACCACCAGCACCCACAGGGACCTCCGTCGCGGGCAGGGCCACCACCCAGCGCTGGAGCGCCAGTTCGACGCGGGCGACGGCGGCTTCGGTGCGGGCGAGGCCCTGGTCGTACAACGGGCGGGCGGCGTCGCTGACGACGGCGCGGGCGTCGTCGAAGCTTTTGCGGGCGCTGGCATGGCCGGGGGCCAGAGACGTCAGCGCGTGCCGCAGCAGGGGCTCCTGCAGAAAGACCGGTTGGTCGGGCCCATGAAGCGCCGCCAGTTTGGCCCAGCCGTCGGGGCAGGCGTAGTTGACGAGGCTGTCGGCGTCGATGACCGCCCGGGCAATGGCCTGATGGCGACCGGTCCCGGGCACCGTCCAGGCGGGGACGCCGACCGTCGCCAGGGCCCGGTGTTCGTCGGCGCTGAAGACGACGGCGCCGTCGTGCTGGTGGTCGAAGGGGCGGGCGATTTTGCTGGCGATGCTGTCGACGACGGCGGCGTCGGCGCCTTTGGCCTTCAGGATACCGCGCATGGCCACCTGGCCCATGAAGCCCGGCGGACCCACCTGGTGCTCCAGGATGGCCCGGGTGACGTCTTCGAGCTGGTCCGCTGACAGAGCCGGCACCGACCGTGACAGCACGTACAGGGCCGCCTGGGCGCCGTGGACGTTGTGGGCGATGAAGTTGCTCGGCGCCTTGACGCTGTCGGAGAACGCCGACGCCAGAATCGCGCTCTCGGTGTCTTTTGGCGACAGACCGTGGGCGATGGCGACGTCGAGGACGCGGTCGAGCTCCAGCCGGGTGTGCTTCCAGTTGACCTGCTGGTAGCCGGGCGGCTTCGGCATGGCGGCTTCGGCGTTGTCGTAGCCAGCCTTGATCGTGGCGACGACGTCGAGGATGCGGCGGTGCTGGGTTGGCGACAGGCCGGGGTGGCGCTGGAGCTTGTCCAGCAGGGTGCTGCTGGCACCGTCGGCGCCACGCACGGGCACGCCGGCGAGGTCGGTCATCAGGGCCTGGCGGGCCGCTGCAGCTTTCGCCGAACCCCGGGGCGGGAAAAGGACGGCCAGTGGGGCAGGGGGCGCCGTCGACGACAACAACGTGCCGAGGCGGGCACCAACGATGGCCCCGGCGTCGCTGGTACCGGTGCTGAACTGTTTGCCAACGGCGTCGCCCACGCCGCCGAAACGGGCAGCGACCGCCCCCTTCTCGGGACCGCTATAACGGGTGGCGTCGACGAACACATCGGGGAATAGCTGCTGCAGGCGTTGGTGAAAGCCCTGCAAGGCAGGGCCGGCGAGGCCGTCGGCGCTGGCGGCACGCTGGAGATCGTCGACGGCGCTCCGGCGGTCGACGGCGCTGGCTCCAGCCGAGCCGGCCAACGCCAGCGATAGGGCGACGGCCCGGGCTTCCAGGGCGGCCACGGGGCTGTGGGACGAAACGGCGGCCATGATGCGAAGCGTACGACAGGCCGACGCGTTTGGTGCGGATCATTTCGCGAGAAAACATGGGCCGAGGGCATGGCGGCGCGGTGCTCTGGGCGTTTGGAGCCAAACCTTGTATGGCGCGTCCATGACGACCCGCGTGTTCAACTCGCTGACGAGAGAAAAAGAAGAGCTCGTGCCCCTGCGGCCGGGAAAGCTCGGCATCTACGTCTGCGGCGTGACCGTCTACGACCTCTGCCACGTCGGCCACGCCCGGGTCTACGTCGTCTTTGACACCGTCGTGCGCTGGCTGCGCCGGGACCACCAGGTCACCTACGTCCGGAACTTCACCGACGTCGACGACAAGATCATCCGGCGAGCCCGGGAGCGCGGCGAAGACCCCATCGCCCTCGCCGCTCGCTACGTCGACGAATTCCACGCCGACATGGCCCGCCTCGGTGTGGGGCCCGCCGACGTCGAGCCCAAGGTCTCGACCCACATGGTGGAGATCATCGACTTCGTCGCCGAGCTGGAGAAGCGTGGCTTCGCCTATCGGGTGCCGTCGTCGTCGACGGTGGACGGCGCCGGCGACGACGTCTACTTCCGCGTGCGCGAGATGCCGGCCGCCCGCTACCTGCAACTCTCGGGACGCCACCTGGAGGACTTGCAGGCCGGGGCCCGCGTCGCCATCGACGAGCGCAAGGAAGACCCCATGGACTTCGCCCTGTGGAAGTCCGCCAAGCCTGGCGAGGTCAGCTGGGACTCGCCGTTTGGCAAGGGCCGGCCCGGCTGGCACATCGAGTGCTCGGCGATGTCGAAGAAGCATCTGGGCGTCACCTTCGACATCCACGGCGGCGGCAAGGACTTGATCTTCCCCCACCACACCAACGAGATAGCGCAAAGCGAGTGCGCCCACGGCGAGGTGATGGCCCGCTACTGGCTGCACAACGGCTTCATCAACTTCAACGACGAAAAGATGGCCAAGAGCGTCGGCAACTTCTTCACGATCCGCGAGTTGTGGCCCTTCTGCACCGGCGAGGCCCTGCGTTTCTTTCTGTTGTCGACCCACTATCGGGGCGACGTCAACTTCGACGTCGTCACGTCGTGCCCGTCCTGCGCCGCCGAACTGAACCCGACCGACCAGCACGCCCTGGTCTGCTCCTACTGCCAGGCCGCCCTGACGACGGAGGGCCTGCGCCAGAAGGTCCGCTTCCCCAACCTCGAGGAGGCCGAGCGGCGGGTCCAGTACCTCTACCAGACCCACCACCGCATCGACGGCGTGCTGGCGACGACGGAGGCGGCCGACGGTGCCAGCCTGGAGTTCGCCTTCAGCAAGCCTGGCCAGCCGTTCACGCCGTGGGCAGACTTCGAAGCCGGCATGAATGACGACTTCAACACCCCCAAGGCCATCGCCGCCCTCAACGACGTGCTGCGGGTGGCCAACCTCCTCGTCGCCGGCCGTGAAAAGGAACTCACGGGCCAGAAGCTCAAACCCGGCGTCCGGGCCTTGCTGCTGACCGAATGCCAGCGCCTGATGCGGGCGATGGGCAAGGCCCTCGGCCTCGGTGAAGCCGATGCGGCGCCGTTTCTGGCCGGCCAGCGGGCCCTCCGA
This sequence comes from uncultured Myxococcales bacterium, assembly GCA_903952805.1. Taxonomy (GTDB): domain Bacteria; phylum Myxococcota; class UBA727; order UBA727; family VGSZ01; genus VGSZ01. The sequence goes on from CAJBHN010001020.1 coordinate 6,221, forward strand.
TTACGAGCCAAGGGAATCGATCAGGTCGTCGTCGAGGAGCTCATCGCCGAGCGCACCCAGAAGAAGACCGAGAAGGACTTCGCCGCCGCCGACGCCGTGCGTGAGCGCCTGAAGGCCATGGACATCGAAGTGATGGATACCCCTGCCGGCGTGGAGTGGGGCGTCATCTGACGGGGCATCATGCCCACAGTGTCGACGACACACCTGTGAAACAGAAAAGGCCACCCCCGGGGTGGCCTTTTCTGTGCCTGGGCTCGCAGGGCACATCGCCCAGTGGGAGCGATCGGTTGGGGCGCCGCTCCCAGGCACACGGAGGGCAAAAAACCGTCGCATGGATGCCGCACGCGGCGCTTTGTCGCATCGTCAGTCGACCTCGACACCGCAGTGGAATGCGACGAAAGCATCGAGGTGGCGAGCACCGGCAAATGGCCGCCCCGTTCCGGTCCGCTCCGTCCTTGTGACGCGACGCGGTGTTGTGTAGCTCCCACCCCGAGAACCCGTGAGCCCGGTGAGGACATTCCCATGGCATTGATCTTCCCCAAGTGGACCAACGAAATTCCCCGCGTGGCAGCACCGGTGCTGACCCTCTTGAGCGGCGTTGTCGTCTTCGTGGTTTGGTTTTGGTTTTCCCCCAAGCACACCGACGTGGGCTACGCCCCCGTGCAGCCCATCCCCTACAGCCATGCGCTCCACGCAGGCCGTGGAATGGTCAAGCTGACGGACGGCACCATGAGCAGCGCTCTCGGTCTCGACTGCCGCTACTGCCACAACAACGTCGAGAAGAGCGCCAGCGCCGGGGTGCCTCCCACCCAGACCTGCATGAACTGCCACAAGCAAGTCAAGCTCGGCTCCCTGCTGTTGGCACCACTCTACAAGAGCTGGGGCGACGGCAAGCCTGAGAACGACGGCGGAGGCGTGCCCTGGAAGCGCATCCACAAGGTTGCCGATTACGCCTACTTCCCCCACGCCGCCCATGTCGCCATCAAAAAGGAAGGCGCCGCCATCGGCTGCGCGACCTGCCACGGCCGAGTCGACCAAATGGTGGTCGTGGCCCAGCAGCAGCCCCTATCCATGAGTTGGTGTCTCGACTGCCACAACAACCCAGCTGCCTTCCTGCGGCCTATCGACCAGCTCACCAACATGAGCTGGACGACGGACCCTGCCTGGGATGCCAAGGCGAAGGACATCGCCACCCGCTTGAACCCTCCGGGGAACAAGAACGCCGCCACGGTGATGCCCGACGGTCAAGTGATCGTCCGCGCCACCGCCGGTTGCAGCGGCTGCCACCGCTAAATCCTTCCCGCCCCCTTCTTTGGCCCCAGCTGAAGAAGCGACAGAACTTCGTTTCAGAGTCAGAGAGCCTGGAGCCCGACCATGTCCAAGCGCGACCTGTTTGCCCCCTTCCGCGCCGCCTACAAAGCGGACGCCGAGAAGAACAACGGCCCCAAGTACTGGCGGTCCGTCGAGCACAAGACCTCCGATCCCGTCGTCATGGACACGATGGACCAGGAGTTCCCCTCCGGCACGGGTCCCCTGCCAGAGATGCAGCGCCGTGAAGTGCTGAAGCTGGCGGGTGCGTCGATCGCATTGGCCGGTTTGTCGACGGCCTGCATCCGGCGCCCCGAGGAGGAAATCCTCCCCTACACCCATCAACCCGAAGAGGTCACCCCCGGCCTCCCGACCCACTTCGCCACCATCCAGCCCCGCGCCAGTGGCGCCCTTGGTCTCGTCGTGACGACGTACGAGGGCCGCCCCCAGAAGATAGAGGGCAATCCCCTCCACACCTCATCACTTGGCGCCGCCGACATCTGGGCCCAGTCGGAAATGATCCGGCTCTTCGACCCCGATCGCAGCCGCCAGCCCCGCAAGGACATCAACAAGGGCCACGAAGGCGCCCACGGCACCGCCGCCACCTGGGCGGATTGGGATCTCTTCTCAAAGACCCACTTCGCCGGTTTTGATGGATCCGGCGGCAAAGGCCTCGCCTTCGTCGTCGACGGCGCCGACAAGCCCACCGTCGCTCGCCTTCTCGCCAAGGCCCAGCAGAAGTGGTCCAACGCCAAGGTCTACCGCTGGGACCCCCTGGCTGCCGACCGCGCCGTCGAAGGCGCCGAGCTGGCCTTTGGCCCCGGTGCCCGGGCCCACTACAACCTCGAGAAGGCCAAGGCTATCCTGGCTCTCGACAGCGACTTCCTCGTCACGGGCGCCGATGCCGTGAAGAACGCCCGCGCCTTCGGCAAGAACCGCAAGATTGCGGGTCGCGAAGACGCCGGCCGCATGTCCCGTCTGTACGCGGTTGAAGGCGTGTTCTCGACGACGGGCGCCACCGCCGACCACCGTCTCCGTCTGGCCTCCAGCCAGATTGGTGCCTTCCTGCAGGCCGTCGCCGGCGAACTTGCCAGCAAGCACGGCGTCTCCCTGGGCGAGCTGCCCACGGGTGCCGCTCCCGCCGGCAGCGAGAAGTTCGTCGCCGCCGTGGCCAAGGACCTCGCCGCCAACAAGGGCGCCGCTGCCATCCTCGTGGGCGAACTTCAGCCCGCCGCCGTCCATGCCTACGCCCTCGCGGTCAACGTCGCCCTTGGCGCCGCCGACAGCGCCCTGCAGTCCGTGAGCATCGCCGACGGCGCCACCACGTCGGCGTCGACCACGACGTCTGCGGCTGAGCTTGCCAAGGACCTGGCTGCCGGTGGCATCGACACCATCGTCGTTATCGACGTGAACCTGGCCTACACGGCCCCTGCCGCCCTGAAGATGGGCGAGGGTCTGCAGAAGGCCAAGACCGTCATCACCGCCAGCCTGATGGGCGACGAGACGGCGAAGCTGTCCCATTGGCACCTGCCGCTGGCCCACTTCCTTGAAAGCTGGGGCGACGCCCGCGCCTTCGACGGCACCCCCGGCATCGTGCAGCCGCTGATCTTGCCCATCTTCGGCGCCCGCTCCGAGGTCTCCATCCTCGGCGGCATCATCGCCGGTGACATCAACGACCGCACCCTGGTCGAGGCCACGTGGTCCGAGGCCGGTGTGACCGGCAAGGCCTGGCGCAAGGCGCTCCATGACGGCGTCTTCACCGCCGGTGGTCCGGGGAACCGCACCGCGAGTGCGGCCGCTCCCAAGACCGATGCGATTGCCGCCGCCGCCAAGGCCAGCAAGCTGCCCGAAGGGGCCCTCGAGATCGCGCTGACCTTCGGCCCCATCCTCGACGGCCGCCTCGGCAACAGCCCCTGGAATCAGGAGCTGCCCGACTACATGACCAAGCTGTGCTGGGACAACGCTTTGGTCATCTCACCGGCCCTCGCCGTTGAGCTGTCCATCGGTTCGAAGGTCAAGCGCAACGGCTACATGGCCGACGTCGTCACCATTACCGTCGACGGTCGAACGGTTGATGCCCCCACCTTCGTGCTGCCAGGCCTGTCGAAGACCTCGGCCTTCATGAACCTCGGCTACGGCCGTGGCACCGGCGGCGTTGCCACCGGCGTGGGCGTCAACGGCAATGCCCTCATCGGCGCCGACGGTCACCGCCTGGTGGTTGGCAGCATCCAGAAGACCGGCAAGCAGGTCGAGCTGGCGTCGACCCAGGACCACTTCAACACCCCCGCCAACCAGCTCAAGGAAGTGACCTTCGCTGAGGCTTCAGCGCTGCCCGCGGGCACCCGCGAGCGCGCGCTGGTCCTCGCCGACGGCCGCCAAACCCTGGTGCGTGAAGGCAAGCTCTCCATCTACCAGGAGAAGGGCGCCACAGCCTGGAGCAAGCGCCGCGGCGACCAGCCTGCGCCGGCTTCGGAGTTCGCCCACGAGGGTGACATCCCAGGCAATCTGGTCGCTCACGACACCCCGGCTCACCAGCCGAGCCGTCCCCTGCAGCCCATTGGCGACATCACCTACGACGGCCAGCAGTGGGGCATGGTCATCGACCTCACGGCCTGCACCGGCTGCAATGCCTGTGTCGTCGCCTGTCAGGCCGAGAACAACATCGTGTCGGTGGGTCGCGAGCAGGTTCTGCTTGGCCGCGAAATGCACTGGATGCGCATCGACCGCTACTTCAGCGGCGACGTCGACAACCCCGTTGCCTACCACCAGCCCGTCAACTGCATGCACTGCGAGAGCGCGCCATGCGAGTCGGTCTGCCCGGTGGCGGCCACGGTTCATGACGAAGAGGGCATCAACTCGATGGCCTACAACCGCTGCATCGGCACGCGGTACTGCGCCAACAACTGCCCCTATAAGGTCCGCCGCTACAACTACTTCGACTTTTCGATGTCGGCGAATGTCTACCGCGACCCGGTGAAGAACGCCCGCTTCGACGTCTACAAGCTGCAGCGCAACCCCAACGTCACCGTGCGCTACCGCGGCGTCATGGAAAAGTGCACCTACTGCACCCAGCGCATCGAGGCCGCCAAGGTGGCCGAGAAGCTCAAGGGCGGCGACCGCAAGAAGGTGGCTGACGGCGCCGTCACCCCGGCCTGCGCCCAGACGTGCCCGACCGAGGCCATCACGTTCGGCAACATCAACGACGAGACGTCGAAGGTGCATGCGCTGAAGAAGCTCGATCGCAACTACGAGATGCTCCAGGAACTCAACGTGCGCCCACGCACGACCTTCCTGGCCCGCTTGAAGAACACCAACCCGGAGCTCGAGGGCTGATATGTCGACCTCCATCACCACCACCGACAGCATGCCCAAAGATCCGGACACGCGTGGCGACTTCGTCATGCCTGACCTCACCGAGGGTCGTGAGCCCCTCGTCCGCGGAGGCCTGACGTTCCACGACATCACCAACAAGGTGTTGGCGGTCAACGAAGCGCCCCTGCTGAAGACGCCGGCTCCGTTCGTCTTCGGGCTCCTCCTCGCCGGCTCCGTGCTCGCGATGTTCCTCGGCTATATCAGCTACCTCATCTGGATGGGCCCGGGCATCTGGGGCAACAACAACCCCGTGGGTTGGGCCTGGGACATCGTCAACTTCGTATTCTGGGTCGGTATCGGTCACGCCGGTACGCTCATCAGCGCGATTTTGTACCTGTTCCGCCAAAAGTGGCGCACCTCGGTGAACCGCTACGCGGAGGCCATGACGATTTTCGCCGTCGTCTGCGCCGGCTCCTGCGTGGTGCTGCACACCGGCCGCGTGTGGCTTGACTACTGGCTCTTCCCGCTGCCCAACCAGATGGGTCTGTGGCCGAACTTCCGATCGCCGCTCACGTGGGACGTCTTCGCCGTCAACACGTACTTCACGGTCTCGGCCCTCTTTTGGTACACGGGACTTGTCCCCGACTTCGCCACCATGCGTGACCGGGCCACCAACCGTTGGCGCCAAATGTTCTACGGCGTACTTTCACTCGGTTGGCGCGGTTCGATGCGCCACTGGGTGACCTACGAAAAGGCCTATCAACTCCTCGCCGCCTTCTCGATGCCGCTCGTGCTGTCGGTGCACACCATCGTCTCGTTCGACTTCGCGGTGTCCCAGCTGGCAGGCTGGCATACGACCATCTTTCCCCCGTACTTTGTCGCTGGCGCCGTCTTTGGTGGCTTTGCGATGGTGCAGAACCTGATCATCCCGGCTCGCGCCTGGCTCGGTCTGAAGGATCTGGTCACCATCCATCACATCGAAAACATGAACAAAATCATCCTGTTAACGGGCAGCCTGGTCGGCTACGCCTACGGCATGGAGTTCTTCGTCGCCGCCTACTCGGGCAACGAGTACGAAGGCTTCACGTTCGTCAACCGCGCGTTCGGCCCATACTGGTGGTCCTACTGGATCATGATCGGCTGCAACGTCGCCGCGCCACAGCTGTTCTGGTTCAAGAAGCTCCGCACGAACCTGACCCTCACCTGGATCGTCGCCGCTTTCGTCAACGTCGGTATGTGGTGTGAGCGCTTCGTCATCACCATCACATC
>CAJBHN010001021.1 GCA_903952805.1 uncultured Myxococcales bacterium
ACACCCACTGTCGATAGGGCACGCGCGGCAAGACGTGGTCGACGAGGTGGGCGGCGGTGTCCTCGGCGCGGCGCGCGGTGCACGATGGGCAGATGCCGCGTCGCTTGCATGAAAACGGCACGAGAAGCTCATGCCCGCAGGCGCCGCAGCGGACCCGTGCGAAACCGCGGGCGAGGACGCCACAGCCGACGTAGCCGTCGAGCTCGCGCTCCACCAGGTGGCCACCGATGGGCGCCTGGTCGGGGAACTCGTGTTGCCCGGCGTGACCGCCATCGACTTCGAGGACCTCGCTGCCGGCCCGTGCCCCGACCGCAGCGGCCCCTGCTTGTGGGTGGCCGATGTCGGCGACAATGGCAACGCGCGGGCGTCGGTGGCGGTCTATGCCGTCGCCGAGCCCGACGTCGACCGCAGCGCGTCCTTTGGCTCCATCGACGCGAGCCGCGTGTGGCGTCTGCCGTTCACCCTCGAGGGTGGCCCCGGCGACGTCGAAGCCGTGGTGCTGTTGCCCGATGCAAGTGCGTTGGTGCTGTTTCAAAAGACCAACGACGCCGCTCGCATCCATCGGCTGGCAGCGCCCTACACCGAGGATGTGGTCGCGGTGGCGGCGCTGCGTGGCACCTTCAACGCGCCGGGCACCGGCCAGTCCCTGCGCCTCGTGACCGGCGCCGACCTGCACCCCACGGGGACCCGGCTGCTGTTGCGGACCTACCAGGCCCTGTTTGAGGCCGACCTCGGCGATGGGGTGGCGGTCGACGGCGTCACCCAGAGCGACTTCGTCGAGGTGCTGCGGCCCCTCGAGGCCCAGGGAGAAGCGGCCTGCTACGACGAGGACGGCAGCGGCGTGTGGACCGTGTCCGAGCAGGTGGGTGTTGGCGGTTTCACACTCCCAAACCCGCTGCACCACGCTGTCTGCGGGCCCTGAGCCACCGGGCTGTCTCGTGTTGTCGGTCGCCCCGTCACCGTCAGTGCGGGGCGGATGGTTGGCCTGGCGGATCTTGCGTGCCGCCGGGTCGCGCAAGCCCTCAGGGGCCAAGGTGAAGACAACGGTGTCATGCGGCGTCCTGACGTCGTCGCGATACCCGCAGGGACCGCATTCCGGGTCTGCTGTGGGGTCTCACCTCGTTGTAGAAGTGGAAGTCTGCGGCGAGCCGGGCCAGCACCGTCGCCGCGTCCCCCCATCGTCGTCGCCGCCATCGCCGAAGCCGACACCGGACCGGGCCGATGGTCAGGTTCCCTCGATCCGGCCGTCGTGCGGGCTCACTGGAAGACGGGCGTACAACCGAAGCCGAGCGGCTGCAGGTCGGTGCAGATCTCGGCGGTCGGCGGATTTCGCGGATCGTCGAAGTTGATGGCGACGTTGTCGCAGCTCCAGTCGCCGGTGCAGACCGCGTCGGTGATGCCGCTGATTGCGCAGTCTGCGGCCCCGCAGTCGCCAAAGCTGGTCAAGGTGCTGCAGGCCTGCTGCTGCTCTCGGAACGCGCTGTTCTTGAACGTGCAGTTGCCCGCGATGTTGTCGCAGAAGTCGAAGGGGCAGCCGTCGAGCGCGGGGATGCAGAAGATGCGTTGCCGGCAGACCACTTCGGTGGGTTGCACCAGGCAGCCAAGGAAGCCGCCGGCCAGACAAGCCTGCCCGGTCAAGCCATCGCAAGAGCCGGACGCGCCGGAGCA
>CAJBHN010001022.1 GCA_903952805.1 uncultured Myxococcales bacterium
CGGTGGCGGCGCCGGGCGAGGTGGTGGCCGGGCCGACCGCAATGGCCGCGGGTGCGGCAGCGACGAACGGAGCAGCGACAGGCAAGGGCGGAGCCAGGGTCGCCGGTTCCGGCTTGGGCGCCGTCTGGCGCGGTCGGAGTATCGACAGCAGCGGGCGCACCTTCGTGAAGTCGAGAGGACGGCTGTGGCGTGGGCACAGCAGCAGCGGATCGCGACCGACGCGCAGCGCGTCGACGTGGTCAGCCACCTGGACCAGGATACGACGCCCGGCCTGGCACTCGGGGCAGAAGCCCTCGACGAAGGCGCTGCCGATCACCAAACGTGGTCCAGCGGCAGGCCAGACGTCGAGCATCGGCAGCAGTTCCTGGGGAGCGGCGACTACCTCGACGGTGTCCTTCGGCGTCAGTGCACGGGTCAACGCATGAACCAGCGCCGACGACCCTTCGGGCGTCGTTCGTGGGCTGCGCTGGAGGTCGATGCTCAGGTGCCCCTCGATGCCATCGAGGATGCGTTGCCAGCGGATCGTCGCGTCGAGTTCAGCGTTGACCACCACGCGAGTCCCGGTCGCATCGACGGTTTTTTCGACGGCTTCGACAGCGCGAGCCTCCAGCGTGGCGAGGGCTTCGTCGACTTCAGGGGGAACCAGCGGCGGCCGGTCGCTCTGAAACACGAAGTAGCCACGGGGGTCGTCGTCAAACTCGGTGTCGTCTTTGCCGCAGTTGGGACACTGGGGCGAAGGCACCTCGCCGAGGGCGATGTCTCGGCCGTGGGTGCGCAGATCGAGCAGTCCGTTGACCTGAGCGCCACAGGTGCAGGTGTAGGGGGCCATCACGCTCAGGATCTGTGCCCGGCCAGCGAAGCCGCGGATCATCCCGAGTTGCGCAACGATGGCCTCAGAACATCGAGCCAGGAACAGCTGCGAGACCCGGGTGCCGGCTTCCTCCAGAAACGCGAGCCACTCGCGTACGCCGTATGACGTCACGCGATCGACGCCGAGCAAGTCGAGCACGACGATGCCCGAGAGGTCGCGGGCCAGATCGCGCCCCTTGAACCCTTCGGCCAGCCTGCCGGTGACGCCGACGATGGTGACGGCTCCGACCCGGCGCGTGACGACGCGGGCGTTGGCGGTCGAACCACGTTGGGGCGGGTACGCCTGGGGCTTTTTGAGCTTGGGAATATCGAAGCGTCCCGTGCTCGGTCGGGGGGGCAACGACGTCGCCTGCGGCAGCGGCGCTTCTGGAGCCGTCGACCTGCTGGGTGCCGGCATCGGCGGTGGAGGAGGTGCGACGGCCCGCGTCGGGGCAACGCTGGGTGGTGGGGCCGGGGGCGACGAAATCGGCGGCGCGAGCACGGGGGCAGCAGCAGGCATCGGCGTCTGCGTCTGCGTGCGAGGAAGAGCCACCCCAACAGCCGTCGCCGGCGGCGCCGAGATCGGTGCTGGAGGCGTCGACGGCGACCTGGCCGGCGTCGCCGCCATCGTCTCTGGGCCAGCGGTTCTCGCTGGTGCCGCCGCCGAGGCTGGACGCGTCAACGGCGTCTTTGACTCCGAGAACATCGTCACGGTCATGGTCTGGTTGTGCAGCTCGCAGGCCGCGCCCTTCACCTGCGGCGAGAGTTCGCCGTAGCTGTAGAAGCCAACCATCTTGGTGTTGTGCGGCAGGCCGGCCAGCGTGGCCTCGACCTCGTCTTCGGTGCGCTGGCCCAACACCAGGCGACGACCGACGCACGAAATCGCCACCGCCAGGTGGGCCGGCGCCGACGCCCCCGACGACAACCACCCCGCACTGACCGTGTCGGCAGCGTCGCCGGCGCCGGTGACCAGGCGGTCGAAGTTGGCCTTCATCAGCCGGACCCGATGCCCCTGGGGAGTGTCGCCCGCGAACGTCAGCGATTGCGCGGCCTCGTCGACCGCGAGCAGCGTGCGCACGAGGGGTTTGTCGTCGTGTTCGTCGCGGCGAATCTGCAACGGAAAGAGCAGGCCCGAGCCTGGCAGGTCTTTTGCCGTGTCACCCAGATATTTTGTGTACAGCGAAAGCGCGGGTTCGTTGTCGATTTCGTAGATGACGTTGCCGACGGACCTTGTCACGAGCCGCTCGGGACCGAATTCGTCCCAGC
>CAJBHN010001023.1 GCA_903952805.1 uncultured Myxococcales bacterium
GCCCGGCGCCATCGCCGACCAGCAGGCGCGAGTCATGGGCCAACAGCATCGAGCACCCGTCGGTCCCCACCACATCGGCAACGGGTGTGTGCGCTGTCCACTGCACGAGCTCGGGGCCGCGCAGGGCGGTCAACGTGGTCGACTCGTCGTCGGTCGTGGCCGTGAGGTACCGCGCGTTGTCTTCGACCGTGAGTGGGCCTGCGGTGCCGATGGCAGGGCGCCACCAGGCGGCACCTTCAGCCCCCACCACCACCACCAGGTCGTCAGTGAGGACGTCGATACGCATCACGGCTCCCACCGCGAGCTCGCGACGGCCGACCAGGGTGGCGCTGTCGTCAGCAAGCACAAAGCGTGAAACCTGGCCATGCGTGGTGCCAACCAACACAGCATTGTCGTCGAGCAATGCCGCTGCCGAGATACGAGCGAGGGCCGTGCGCTCAACGGCGATGGCGAAGCGCTGACCACCAGCGAAGCGCGCGAAGGAGCCGTCGGCGCAGACCGCGATATCATCACCGCTTTGCCTCGACGCCAAACGGACCAGCCCGATCGCTGGCAAGCATGGCGTCGACACGACAGGAGGCGCATGTGCACGCACCACAGCGGCGATGTCGAACGATTGAATCACGGCGTGCTGATGATTGCTGGCGCACAAGGTGCGGGCGTTGCCGCCGGCCAACGTTGAGGTCGTCACGGTGGCACCGTCGATAGTCACCGCGGTGGCGAGCTGTCCGGCTGCGGCAGTGGCCAATACCACCCGTCCATCGCCGAGCAGACAGCCACCCACGACGTTGTCAATGCTGGCGGCGCGCAGGGCCATGGCGTCGTTGGTGTTCAGGTGCGCGCGTTGGTGGTGCACGCACAAGACGCGACCATCAAGGACGTCAGCCGCGTTGCCTTTGCTGCACAGCGTGCGTGGCGTCTGCGCGATTATTGTCCGCGTGATGCGCGCCGTGGCGGCCTGCACGCCCAAATGACGCGAGCGGTCTTCGTCGTCGACAACGGCGACCCCTTCGAGCAACGCGGCGGCCGCGTTGAGGTCATTGGCGAGGATGGCGCGCTCTGCTGCGTCAAGCAGGCGGGCACTGCTCACCTCGGCGCCACGTCGCGCTGCGACCGCAGCCACGCCCGCCGCCACCGCCACCAACACCGCCGCGAGCATCACCATCGCCGCCGCACGGGGAGCGCGACGCACCGCACGCGCAAGCCGTTCTCCGGCTCCGTCGACCAGGGCCGCGACCGGCTCGTCGTCGAGAAACGCCGCGAGATCGAGGGCGAAGGCGCCCGCGTCGGCATAGCGGTGCTCGGGCTGAGGTGCTGTCGCACGCTGTGCGATCGCTGCCAGCGCAGGAGGACAGCGAGGCCGCGACACAACGTCGGCGCCGATGGCCATACGCAACAATGCCCCCATGCTCCACACGTCGGAGCGCGGGGTGGCGGCCTCGCCGCCTTCGATTTCGGGTGCGGTAAAGCCGGGTGTACCAACGCGCGCCGCGAAGCGCTCGGCATCGGCGACGTCGACCGCGAGGCCCCAGTCGATGACACTCACAGCGCCGTCGTCGTCGACGCGGACGTTCTGCGGTCCAAGATCGCGGTGCAGGACACCGCGCGCGTGGGCATGAGCGACGGCGCGAGCCACCTCGAGCAATGCCTGCAGCGTGCGCCGATCGGGCGGCCCACCTCGGCGCGCCACCGCCGTGCGCCAGTCGACACCGCGACGAACCTGCAAGACCGCCACGGGGACGCCGTCGTCGTCGACGAAGTCGAGGACCACGGGGATGGCTGGATGATCGAGACGAGCCGCGACGCGCGACTCGCGCAACAGCTGGGCGGCCCCCGAGTCGTGCCGAGGTCGTTTGAGCGCCACATCACGCGCCAACAGTGGGTCGTAGCCAGCGGTGACGACGCCCATCGCCCCGCGCCCCAGCTCGCCGCCCACGCGATAGCGCGAGTCGGAGCCGGCGTGGTCGACGTCACCCTCGACGTGGGGACCAACAACGCTCGGCGTGGCGACGCTGCCGGCATGGTCGTCGTCGTCGTCGTGGCCGCGACTCACGCGAAGTCCTCGCAGCGGTCGCCCGGACGCAACACCAATTCGAGCTGGCCCGTGCGATGGGCTGTGACCAAATCACGACGCACACCAACGTAGGCCAGACGCTTGCGCAACCGCGTGAGCGCGACGTCGAGACGATGACGAAGCACATCGCGCGCGACATCGGGCTGCGGCCACAACGACTCGGCCAACACTTCCCAGCGCACCGGTCCACCAAAGGCCAACAGCTCCGCCACCAGGCGCGCAGGCACGCCGGCCAACAACAAGACACGCTCGTCACCACGCCAGACTTCCACGGATTCGAAGCGGCTCACCAGGCGCAAGCGCTCCGTCGTTGGCAACAACGGCGACGTCTCAAGCACGGCCAACGTCTCGATGTCGACGTCGACAAAGCGCAGATGCCAACCATCGCTCAACTCGACACCATCGCCGCTGACCACTTCGACCGCGGCCTCTTCACCGCAGCGCACAAACCAGGAGAGACCATCGGAAAACACCAACGCCACCGCCGCCGGTTGCACACCGGCGGCGAGATGGGGCGACGGCGACGCCACGACGGACATCACCCCCGTGAGCAGCTGTGGTGGTGTGTTCTGTTGCGCTGGCGAACGATGCAACTCGGCCGCAAGGACGGTGCGCGGCAGGTCGGCCGTCACCACGCGCAGGTCGACGCCAGTGGCCAGCGTGACGACGACACCAGCGACCAACAGTACGCGGGCCACATCGCGCTCGCCCACGCGCAACCGCCCACGCAATGGCAGCAGCACCAGTTCGCGCCCACGCAGCGACACCATCGCGTGGGCTTCGCTGAGGCGTCCGTCGTCGAGCCGCACATCAGCGGCGTAGCTCCGCCCTATGAGGGCTCCCGGCCCACAACTGATATGGGCACCACCGGGGAGGGCCAAAACAACGCGGGCGGTCATCGCAGGGCTCGCAGGACGTGGGTGGGCATCAGCGCGGGAGATGCCGCAGCGGATCATCGTATCAGGGCGACATTGGCTTGCATCGCAACGCGATTGTCATGGACCGAACCCGCCAGCCTCGGATCGTTGCTGTTGGATGTCTCCACTGCAGACATTCAAATACCTGTACATGTCCGCACCCATCGACCTCGTCGCCGCACGGTGCCGCCGCGTGCTCAGGGCGTCGGCGTGGCGTCGGGCGGGAAGCCGGCCGACGTCGTCACCGCGAAGCGCTCGCCGTCGGCGGTGATGAACAGGGCCTCATAGCCGGCAAAGCGGGGCAGCACGGCGCGGGTGCCGGCCTCGCCCAGGGCGACACAGGCCGTCGACAAGGCGTCGGCGATGACGGCGTCCTGGCCGACGATGGTGCAGGAGACCAGCGCATGGGTGACCGGAGCGCCGGTCGCCGGGTTCAGGATGTGGCTGACGCGCGTGCCGTGGTCGTTCCAGGCTTCGCGATAGGTGCCGCTGGTTGACAGGGCCAGGGTCTGGCCTGCGGCCGGCACCAGCGCGACCTGACGAACGCTGTCGTCGTCGGCGGCGTCGGGAGACGGCGTATTGATGCCCACCCGCCACGGACCGCGCAGCCCCGGGCCGGCGACGACGACTTCGCCGGCGACGTCGACCAGGAAGCGCTCGAAGCCCCGTTGGCGCAACAGTGTGGCGACGACGTCGGCGGCATGGCCATCGGTGACGGCGGTGACGTCGACGGTGAGCGCGGGATCGTCCTTCTGCAGCGTGGCGCTGATCCCGGGGCCGGTGCTGCGCACGGCATGCAGACGCCGCCAGCCGATCCGGGCCCGGGCCGCGTCGATGGCCCCAGCGCTCGGCGGCGACGTCACGGTGCCCTTGGTCCGGGGCGAAAAGCCCCACAGGTCCAGCAGGGGGCCGACGGTAACGTCGAAGGCACCGTCGGTGCGGGCGCTGACGTCGACGCAGGCGGCCACGACGTCAGCGGTGGCGGCCGAGACGCCGACGGGAGCGGTGCTGTTGGTGTGGCTGAAGCGGGAGAGCTCCGAATCGGCCCGCCAACTGCTCAACCGCCCTTCGACCTCGCCGAGGCTGGCCTGGATGTCCGGGGCCAGGGCCCGGGCCCGCACCGCGGCCTCGGCGGTGTCGGCGACCACGGTCACGCGCCAGCCGCTGGCGAAGATGTCTCCCGCCAGGGTCACCGACGTCGATGACTGGTCGCTCGTCGGCGCTGTGGCCACCAGGGCCGCACGCGAGGCCAAGCCGGACGGCGGGGGCGGCGAGCAGGCAGCCGTGAGCAGCAACGGCAACAGCCAGGCGGGGGCGAGGGGACGGCTCATGATCGAAATACTGCAATCAGTTCAGGATTTGTCCGCGCTCGAATTCGGCGCGGAGGCCGGCCACGGCGCGGACGATGGCGTCATCGTCGCCGCCGGCGGCTTCGGCGGCGTCCATGTCGTTGAGGGCGCCTTCGTCGTCGAGCAACAAACGGCGCACGGCGGCACGCTCGACCAGCAGGCGGGGGTCGCCCGGGCGCAGGATGAGCAGGCGATCCAGGGATCGCGACAGGGGCAGGTGCAGCCCGCGTCGGTTGTAGCTGACGCTCAAGTTCACCAGCATGCGCGTCAGGATGGCCGTCGGCGACGCCGGCTGCAGCACCTCGCCGAGTTCAGACTCGGGCACGCTGGCGCGCCGGGC
>CAJBHN010001024.1 GCA_903952805.1 uncultured Myxococcales bacterium
GGCGAGGTGACAAACGACGGGTTCGTTTTCACCTCGGCCTGCTAGGCGACGACGACGTGGGCGGCGGCGGCCACCAGCAACTCGTCGGTCATCACCAGGCCGATGGCCTTTTCGAGGTCCTTGCCGAAGGCGCGGTCGACGGGGGCAAAGGCTATCTGCCGACGGACCCTGGCCAGCACCGCCTGCAGGGCCGGGGCGCTGACCAGCGGCGCGCGCAGGTCGAGGGCCTGACAGGCGCACATGAGCTCGATGCCCAGTACGCGGCTGACGTTGTCGACGACGATGGTGGCCTTGTTGGCGGCGGTCATGCCCATCGACACATGGTCTTCGCGGCTGGCCGACGACGGAATGCTGTCGACGCTGGCGGGGTGGCACAGCACCTTGTTTTCGTTGATGAGGGCCGCGGCGGTCACCTGTAAAATCATGAAACCGGAATTCAAGCCGGGGTCGGGGGCGAGAAACGGCGGCAGCCCCGACGACAAACTGGCGTTGACCAGCTGCTCGACGCGGCGCTCGGAAATGTTGGCGAGCTCCGCTGCGGCAATGGCCAAAAAGTCGAGCACCAGCGCCACGGGCTGGCCGTGGAAGTTGCCGCCGGACACGACGTCGTCGCCAGCGACGCCGAAGTCGCCGTCGAGAAAGACCAGGGGGTTGTCGGTGGCGGAGTTCAGCTCGCGGGTCAGCACCTCGCGCACGAAGGCGAGGGTGTCTCTGGTGGCGCCGTGGACCTGGGGCATGCAGCGCAGCGAGTAGGGGTCTTGGACCTTGCCGCAGTGGGCGTGGCTCTGCTTGAGGGGGCTGTCGTGCAGCAGCGCGCGGAGGTTGGCGGCGACCTTGAGCTGGCCGGGATGGGGGCGGGCCTCGTGGATGCGGCGGTCGAAGGCGCGGTCGGTGCCCTGCAGGGCGTCGCACGACATCGCCCCCACGAGGTCGGCGAGGCGAGCGCAACGCTCGGCAACGTGAAGCGCATACAAGCCCGTCGCGACCATGGCCTGGGTGCCGTTGATGAGAGCGAGCCCTTCTTTGGCCTGCAGCGTGACGGGGGCGATGCCGGCGCGGGCGAGGGCCTCGGCGGCGCTGACCTGCTGGCTGCCACCGCTGCTGGTGCGCACCAGGGCGTCGCCCTGGCCCATCAGCAGCAGCGTCGTGTGGGCGAGGGGAGCGAGGTCGCCCGACGCGCCGACGGAGCCCTTGTGGGGCACCCAGGGACCAGCGCCGCTGTTGAGCAGCGCGACGAGGGCCTGCAGGATCAACGGGCGACAGCCGGAGTGCCCCACCGCGAGGGTCTGGGCCCGCAGCAGCAGCAGGGCCCGGGCGACGGGCAGGGGCATGGGTTCGCCGGTGCCGACGGCGTGGGACTCGATGAGATTGCGCTGCAGCAGCGCGACCTTGTCCTTGGGAATCTTCTTTTCGGCCAGGGCGCCAAAGCCGGTGTTGATGCCGTAGTGGGGCTCGTCGCCAGCGGCCATCTCGTCGACCAGAATCCGGGCCTTGTGCAGGCGCGCGTAGACGGCGTCGTCGACGTCGACGTGGGCGAAGTTGGCGGCGACGGCGATGACGTCGTCAATGGTGAGGCTTTTTCCGTCCAGGCGTACAGACATGGAGTCTGCGCTAGCAGGGACTCGGGCCGACGTCGACAGCGTTGATCGTGCCCGGTCCTGCAACGCTGCGCGTCACGCGTTTGGCACAGGCTTTCACGACCAACTGCCGTCCTTGCCCATCGTCGTCAGCAGCGCGACTTCGACGGTGCCGGGCTCAGACCCGGGCGAAGAGCACCACCTGATTCTTGCCGAGTTTCTGGGCGCAGTCGGGGCAGGTCGCGTAGAAAAAATAGAGTTTCTGCACGCGTTGGCCCCGCTCGCTGACAAACGCCTGCATCTCGGCGATCCAGTGCTCGATCTCCCGGTAGGGGCCATCGAATGCCTTCGTGATGAAGGTCCCCGACAGATGTTCAATGGTGGCGCCGGGGACATCACCGTCGACGGCGAGGTACATGTCGGCGCCCCACGGCGAAACTTCGTCGCTGAGCCAGATGGGTTCGTCGGGCCACGCCTCGGCGGCCTCAATGGCTGCCTGGTCTCGGCCCATGACCCGCCCCATGTTGAGGGGGACGTGCAGGATCGCCCGCAGGTGGTCCTTCAAAAAGGGCTTGTCGTGCCAGACCA
>CAJBHN010001025.1 GCA_903952805.1 uncultured Myxococcales bacterium
CGCGAAGCCAACCGAGGGGCCGATTCGCACCCAGATGGTTGGCGAGCATGGCGACGACGACATTGGATATGATCCCAGCATCATCCCCACCGAGCCCATCGCCGACGACGACTGACCCGCTCCACGTTTTTGACTGCCCGAAACACACCGATGCCCGGGCATCGGTCTGTTTCGCTGGGGCCGCTTCAGCCGTCAGGCTGCGCTGGACGACGGCTTCGCGGGCGTTGCCGGGGCACTGGTGGGGGCCGCAGGGGAAGCGGCCGCCGCTGGTGCGCTTGCTGGGGTACCGGTAGCGGGCGCGGCAGCGGTCGCCGCTGCCGGGGCAGCCGTGCTGCCGCCAGAGGCGCCAGCAGAGCCGCTGTCCGACGACGACGACGACGACGACGAATAAAGGTCTTTGTACCAGCCGCCCCCCTTGAGGTGGAATGCTGACAGGGAGAGTTCCTTGGCCATCGTCTGAGCAGCATGGCAGCGAGGGCACTCTGCCGGGGCTGGATCGGTGTGCTTCTGCAGGACCTCTTCGAGGTGGCCGCAGGCCGAACAACGGTATTCGAAGATCGGCATGGTCTCTCCGGGGCACAGGCGGCAGATGCGGCCCGCAGGGGGGTGAAACGTGGGCCCGTCATGGGCGCCGTGACATCGTAGGACCGGGATGGATGGCGTCAACCTGCACAACGACGCAACCTGAGGGCGCAGACGGCATCCAATACGTGTGACACAAGAGAAGGGCTTCGCGGGGCAGCCTGCAGGCCACGCCCGTCGGGTAGACGACGGGCTCAGGACGCTCACTGGAGTCCGGTTCAGTGCCTTGGGCGTCCGTTGAAAATAGGTGTCGTCCCTGCCGACGACGCCCGCATGCGACGACGGGCCGGAACCCTCGCGTCGACGGCGGATACGATGACCGAGACCACGACTCGCTATTCCCAGACCACGCTGCCAACGACCCATGGAACCTTGACCATGATCGTGTATCGGGAGCCCTCAGGCCTTGAGCATGTCGCCATGGTGGCCGGCAACGTCGAGGCTGTCGGCGGCGACGATGTGGCGTGCCGTGTCCACTCCGAGTGCCTCACGAGCGAGGTCTTTGGCAGCCTCAAATGCGAGTGCAAGCAGCAGCTCGACCGCTCCCTCGACCTGATCGCTCGTCGGGGCAAGGGCGTCGTGCTCTACCTGCGCGGCCATGAGGGGCGCGGTATTGGCCTGGGTGACAAAGTCCGCGCCTATGCCCTGCAGGAGCAGGGACACGACACCGTCGACGCCAACCGCGTCCTCGGCCTCCCCGACGACATCCGTGACTTCAGTGCGGTGAAGGATATGTTGGCGGATCTCGGCATTCGCAGCGTCGCGCTGATGACCAACAATCCGCTCAAGGTTGATGCACTTCGCAAGCTCGGCGTGGTGGTGCACCGACGTGTTCCCCACCTCGTGCAGGGCTCGCAGACCGCCATGCTCTACCTGGCGACCAAGGGTGAGCGCATGGGGCATCTGCTCGACGGCCCCATGGCCGACGTCGGCATCGCCCACGTCGCTGCGCTCGCCGCCAAGGGCTGAGTATCGGTGGTCGGCGTCGTTGGAACGTCGACCGGGTGATGCCATAGGGGGCCGGTGAAAACGCCCCTTCGCCTTCGCCCCCTGTTGCAGCGTGCCGCCCTGCGGCCCTTCTTTGTCGACGACGAGGGGCTGCATCTCCTCGACCAGCGGGCCCTGCCGGGCGATGAGCGCTGGGTTTTGTATCCGCCCACCGCGGCAGGGTTGGAGGGCATCGCGCTCGCCATCGAATCACTGGCTGTGCGCGGCGCCCCGGCCATCGGTGGGGCGGCGGCGGCGGCGTTGTCGATGATGGCGCAGGCGTCGTCGGCGACGGACGTGTCGGCCTTTGTGGTCGAGCAGCGGCACTTCGTGGCCCGGCTGCGCCGCACCCGGCCGACGGCGGTGAATCTGTTTGTGGCGCTCGACGCCGTCAGCCGCGTGCTGGATGCCGCCGGCGGTGGCGCCGTCGACGTGGTCGCCGCCGCCGTCGTGGCCGCCGCCGAAGCCGTCATCGACGACGACGTGCTCGCCTGCGCGGCCATGGGGGAGGCCGGGGCTTCGCTGCTGAACGATGGCGATGTGGTGATCACGATTTGTCACACCGGTGCCCTTGCCACCTGCGGGCAGGGAACGGCGCTGGGTGTCGTCAAGAGTGCGCGGGCTGCCGGCAAGGACGTCGCTGTCGTGGCTCTCGAGACCCGACCGCTGCTGCAAGGAGCGAGGTTGACGGCGTGGGAATGTCAGCAGGTCGGCATCCCGGTCACGCTCATCACCGACGGTATGGCGTCGTTTGCGATGGCCCGCGGGATCGGCGGTCGACGCATCGCACGGGCCCTGGTGGGGGCCGATCGGGTCGCCAGCAACGGCGACACCGCCAACAAAATCGGCACCTATCAGCTCGCGGTCGCGTGCCGTCACCACGGCGTGCCCCTGCACGTGGTGGCTCCTCGCAGCACCTTCGACCGGGCCTGCCCCGACGGCGCCCACATCCCCATCGAAGAACGCGCCGCTGACGAGGTGCGCACCGCGAAGGGCACGCCGTTGTCGCCGTCGACGGTGCCGGTGTGGAACCCCGCGTTCGACGTCACGCCCGCGGATCTGATCACGTCGTGGGTGACCGAGTCCGGCGTCGTCGTCCGTGATGACAACGGCGTGGTCGGCTGACCTCAGTGCCGGGGTGGCGGCTTCGTCGGCTTCTTCACCTTCGTCGGCTTGATCAGCTTGGTGTGCGGGGCCAATGCGGGGGCTGTGGGGGTCGTCAGCGAGGTCAGGGCCTTGTCGGTCGCGCGCAGCAGGGGGGTGGCGCTGACGGGCGCGCCTGTCGCCACCTGCATCCAGGCATCGGGGGCGATCGCGCCCGAGCGGCACATGCGCTCGATCTCCGCGCCGAGGGTGGTCTTGCCCGACGACGTCGCGGTCTCGATCTGCTCCTCGATCTGCAGGGCGATGAGGTGACCCAGGGGGTAGTCGGTCAGGTACAGCGGGTAGGCGATCATGTGGCTGTAGATGCCCAGCAGCGGCGTGGCCCCACCCCCGGTGGTGGCGCTGCTGTCGACGCCACCGAGGACCGGGGCGTAGTGGGTGCGCCAGATGTCGCCGGCGATGCGCACGACGGCGTCACGCAACGCAATGGGGCTGGCGTCTGGGTGCGCATAGAGCCAATGCCAGACGGCGACGTCGACGAGGGCCACGCCGGCGATCTCCCAGGTGGCCCAGAAGTCAGCCAACACGCTCTCGATTTTGCTGGCTGAGGACGAGGCCGACGACGATGACAGCCCGAGCAACTCCAGGTCGCGGGCCTGAAACACGAAGGCGATGGCCTCGGTGAACGCATTGTTGGGGACGCCCTGCAGCAGGGTGCTGTCGACGTCGTAGAGCGACACCAGTTGCTCGACGTTGTGGCCGAGTTCATGGACC
>CAJBHN010001026.1 GCA_903952805.1 uncultured Myxococcales bacterium
AGGGGACCACGACGCTCGGGTACAGCCCCGCCGCCACCAGCAGCACCGCCAGCGCCAGCCGCTGTCGTTCGTTGAGCCAGGCCATCAGGAACAGCGCCACCAGCCCCGGCCCAAAGGAGCGGGGGTAGCCGCCGGTGCTCCACTCGAACAACGCGAGGTCTCGGGCCACCAGGGCCGCCGCCAGCGTCGCCACCCCGAGGCCCACCCGTCGACGCAGCCCGACGACGATTGTGCCCAGCAAGAGCCCCCAGGCGGCCACAGCGAGCACCAGCGCGGCCCGCAGGGGCTCCAGCACCAACGACAGCCCTCCCAGCAGCAGGCGGTACAGGGGAGGCTGCATGCCCGTCAGGTAGTCGGCGAGCAGTTGGTCCCCGCTGGGGGGCAGCAGGGCCGGGTCGTGCTGGCGCCACGCCGTCCACAGCCATTGGCGGGCGTCGCCCTCGGCGGCCCAGGGACAGGCGGCGTGGTGGAAGCGCAGCAGCGTCACCGCCACCAGGTAGACGACGACGACAATGGCGACGACGCGGTCGCCCTGGCCTTCGCGGGATTCAGGCATCCCCTCGCATGCCTTCGACGACGGCATCGCACAAGCCGGCAGCGCCCATCCATCACCGCCAGCGGCCCCTCGCCAAGGCGGGTGGTCCTGCTATCGCTCGACGATGGTCGACACACTCGGCGATGAACTTGGCGGTGTCCGTGGCGGTGTCCGTGGCGATGACCGTGGCGATGACCGTGGCGATGCGTATGAACTCACCGTCGTCATGCCGTGCTTGAACGAGGCCCGCACGGTGGGGGCGTGCATCGAGCAGGCCCGGGCCATGTTGGCGTCGTCGGGGATCCGCGGCGAAATCGTCATCGGCGACAACGGCAGCACCGACGGCAGCCAGGACATCGCCCGGGCCGCCGGCGCCCGCGTCGTCGACGTTCCCGAGCGCGGCTATGGCGCCGCCTTGCTGGGGGCCATCGAGGCGGCCCGCGCCCCGTTCATCATCATGGGCGACGCCGACATGTCCTACGACTTTGGCCACGCCCCCCGCTTCGTCGAGGCCTTGAAGGAGGGCAACGACCTCGTCATGGGCAACCGCTTTCGCGGCGGCATCGACCCCGGCGCCATGCCCGTGTTGCATCGGCACCTCGGCAACCCGGTACTGACGGGGCTGGGGCGCCTGTTCTTCGGCGCTCCGGTGGGGGATTTTCATTGTGGTCTGCGGGCGTTTCGCAAGAGCGCCATCGACGGCCTCGCCCTCGCCTGCACGGGCATGGAGTTCGCGTCGGAGATGGTGGTGAAGGCGACGTTGGCCGGCCTGCGCATCGCCGAGGTCCCCACGACGTTGCATAAGGACGGTCGCGACCGACCGCCCCATTTGCGCACCTGGCGCGACGGGTGGCGGCATCTGCGCTTTCTCCTTTGCTACAGCCCCCGCTGGGCGTTTCTGTACCCGGGGTTTCTGTGTGGCCTGCTGGGCGCCCTGCTGATGGCCTGGGTGCTGCCCGGACCCCGTACGGTAGCCGGCGTCGAATTCGACATCCACACCCTCGTCTACGGGGGGGGCCTCGTGTTGGTGGGGGCCCAGGGGGTCTTCTTCGCGGTGTTGTCGAAGATCTTCGCCACCACCGCGGGTCTGCTGCCGACGCCGCCAACGCTGCACCGGCTCTTTCGCCACCTCACGCTCGAGACGGGGATGGTCGCGGGCCTGCTGCTGGTCGTCGCTGGCATCGTTGGTTCGGTGCTGGCCGTCTATGGCTGGGTCGAAACCGGCCTTGGTCCCTATAACCCCGGGCACGCCATGCGCCTGGTGGTGCCCAGCGTCGTCGCCCTGGCCCTCGGCGCGCAGACCATCTTCTCCAGCTTGTTTCTCAGTCTCCTCGGCATGCCCCGCCGCTGAGAATTGCGTGCGGGCCCAACGAAAACGGGGCCGCGATGGCGGCCCCGTTTTTTTGTCGGTCGTTTTTTTGTCGGTCGTTGCTGTCGTGCGCAACGCTCAGAACGCGCCGGGATTGGCGGGGTCGGGCACGATGCGGAACACGACGTCGTCGTTGTCGTCCGAGATGAGCAGACTCTCGCCGTCAAACGCCAGACCCGAAGGGCTTGACAGGCCGTCGACGAAGACGCTGACGGTGGCGGGGTTGGTGCTCCGGTCGATCTTCAACACGCGACCATCGTTGTTGTGCGCCAGGTAGAGGTGCTCGCCAGGAGGAGGCCCGACGACGAGGTCACCCAATTCAAAGTTGCCGTTGACCAGGGGCGACAACGAGATGTCGGTCCCCGCAGTCGCCGTGCGGCGGTCTGCCGACAGCGTGAACGGCCGGATGGCGTGGGTTCCTTCGTCGAGGGCCACCAACAGCACGTCGGCGTCTCCGGCGATGTC
>CAJBHN010001027.1 GCA_903952805.1 uncultured Myxococcales bacterium
GCCATCTCGAACCTCCACGAGGCCCGCATTCTCCGGGCGGCGATCCGCTTCGTCATCCCGCCGTCGCTGATGGGTCACAACCTGACGACCGACAGCGGTGCTTCGCTGCCATGGGAGACGGCATCACGACCCTGCGCCGGGCTTGCGAGCAGCCCAACGAAAAAATCGCGCCACGTGGCACGATTTCCGGTCACCCTGGCTGCCTGCTCCCGGTCAGCCGACGATGGCTGATTCGGTGCGGTTCCGACCCTTGCCCTTGGCTTGGTAGAGGTAATCGTCGGCCGCCTTCACGAGCGCCTTGGGACTGGTGTAATTCTGCTTCTCAAGCGTGGAGATACCGATGGAAATGGTGACGGGCATACGCCTATCATTATCCATAAATTCGTACTTCTCGATGTTGCGACGAATCCTCTCAAGGACCAGAAACGCCTTTTCGCCGTCGGTATTCTTGAAAATGATTCCGAACTCCTCGCCGCCGTAGCGCGCAAAGATGTCCTCGGTACGCAACGCCTTTTGCACCAGCGCCGACATCGTCTTCAAGACATGGTCACCAGCCTGATGGCCGAAGCCGTCATTCAGCTTCTTGAAGAAGTCGATGTCGAACAGACACAGACTCATGGGCTCATCGTGGCGAAAATAGTATGAGAACTCCGTTTTCAGCTGGTCCGCAAAATACTTCTTATTGTAGCAATTTGTCAGACCATCGCGGGTGGCGCTCTCATAGAGTTGTTTTTGGGCTCGCTCCTCGACCTCGTCCTGAAATGAAAACTTCAGGATGGCCGAGCTGCCCAATTGAACCTTGTCTCCATCTTGCATCAAATGGCGCTGGATTCGCTGCCCGTTGACGAAGACACCGTTGGTGGATTCGTTGTCCACGAGCACAAAGCCCAACGCGTTGCGCTCTACGAACGCGTGCTGGCGCGAGATGCCTTCATCGTCGACGAGGATCTCATTGGCGGGCGAGCGCCCCACCACCATCCGCTGGGTCGCGAGCTTGAACATCTTGCCGACGGCGCGGCCGTTGATGCAGATCAGATACGCCGAGCGTGGGGTCTTGTCAGGAGACAAAAGTTCCAGGTCCTTGAGTCCAAGGACAGTGGTCTTTTCAACATCGTCGCCGAATTCACTCTTTGCCATGGTCGCTATTGACCTCGTGATCCGACACTAGGAGCAACTGCCCGGGTGGCGCAAGCACTGGTCCGGGGTGTGTCGCCAAGAGGCACCTGGTGTCCACGACTGCAAAACGGGCCGGTGGCCCACCGGCACATGACCACCGCCCCGGCCTCGACGGCGATGCAAGATGCCGCTATGCCCCAGGCATGCGCTCCTTCATTGTCGCCGTGACCGCTGCGCTGTCCCTGGCGGGCAGCGCTGACGCCCAGCAGTTCGCCGTCGATGCCAGCCGCCTCGAGCCAGCCCAAAAGGCAGCGTTCGACAAGCTGCTCGCCGAGGAGGTCTGCCCTTGCGACTGTCCCAAGAGCCTTGGGCAGTGCCTCCAAGAAGGGACGCGGTGCGCGCCGGCAGTGCTGTTGGCCGAGTGGGCGATTGCGTCATTTGAACAGGGTGTCTCGTCCGACGCGATCGCCGAGTCGCTCGCCAAAGAGATCACCAGCGGATTCACAGCCCCAAAGAAGGTGCCGGTGGTCGCCGGCTTCGCCTCCAAGGGTGCCCAGAAGCCCAAACACGTCATCGTCGAATACGCCGACTTTGAATGTGGTCACTGTCGGGCGGCCTCGTCGGTGGTGGAGCAGCTCGTCAAGAAGCACCCTGACGTCCAGGTGGTCTTCAAGCACTTTCCGCTGTCATTCCATGCCATGGCAAAGCAAGCCGCCGTCGCCGCCGAGGCTGCCGGCCGTCAAAACAAGTTCTGGGCCATGCACGACGCCTTGTTTGCGACCCAGGACATCCTGTCTGACGAGTTGATCCTTGGCCATGCCAAGGCCCTCGGTCTCGACGTCGCGCGCTTCACCAAAGACCTGGCCGATCCAGAGCTCGCCAAGCGCGTCGAAGCGTCCCGTGCTGAAGGCATGGGTTTCGGCATCGACGCCACACCGGCCTTTTTCGTCGACGGCCGTCCCTACTTCCTGCATCGCTCGGTCGATGGCTTCGAGCTGCGGCTGAAAATGGACGCCGCTCGGGCGTCGTCGTCGTGCAATTGATTCCTGCCAGCCCATTTTGACCGAGCTCCTGCTCGAGGTGATGTGATGTTGCGCCCCCGCCCCCTGCTCCTGGCCGCTGCCTTCGCGATGGCCACCATGCCCGCCCTCGCCCAACGAGAGATCGTGGGTGCCGACGACGACGAAGAAGATGGCGACGCCCCACCGCGCAAGACGGAAGAAGCGCCCCCCGCCAACGGAAAAGCCACCGAAAAGGCCGACCCCAAGAAGAAAGGGGACAAAAAGGCCGAGGAAGCCAAGAAGGCCGAGGAAGCCAAGAAGGCCGAGGAAGCCAAGAAGGCCGAGGAAGCCAAGAAGGCTGAAGAAGCCAAGAAGGGTGACGCCAAGAAGGGTGACGCCAAGAAGGCGGACGCCAAGAAGGGTGACGCCAAGAAGGGCGGTCCTCCGGCCGACGTCCTCGCTGACACCGACGAGGACAAGCAGAAGCAGAAGGCCGAAGACGAGGCCCGAAAGAAGGCCGTGGAGTCCGCCAGGGTTGCCTAAAAGAAGAAGGCCGACGAACGCGCAAAACTCGCCGAGGACAAGCGCCTCGCCGACGAAAAGCGACTCGCTGACAGCAAGGTCGC
>CAJBHN010001028.1 GCA_903952805.1 uncultured Myxococcales bacterium
CGCCCAGACTTTGATGGCGCCTTCGACCTCCGTGAAACGTCGACGTGGGCGATGGGCGAAGACAGCCTCGTCAGCGCCCGCCGCATCCGCGAACCCATCAAGAACCGAGGCGACGTCGAAAACGCCTTCGACGGCATCACCTATTCCAAGGGCGCCGCCGTCATCGCCATGTTTGAGGAATGGATCGACCGCAGCCGTGGTGCGGGCACCTTCATGGGCGGCGTGTCGCGCTACCTCCTCGACCACCGTCACGGCACCGGCACCACCGCCGATTTCCTCGCTGCCGTCTCCAGCGCCGCTGGCACCGACATCGCGACGCCCTTTGCAACCTTCCTCGATCAGCCCGGCGTGCCGTTGGTGTCGGCCAGTTGCGAGGTGCGGGGAGGCAAGGCCGTGCTGGCCGTGACCAGCCGCCGCTTCCTGCCGGTGGGCAGCGTTGGCGACGGCAACGCCCACTTCAGCCTGCCCATGTGCGCCAGCTTCCTCGACGGCACGCAGTCGGTGGTGCGCTGTGGTCTCATCGACGGCAGCGGCGCAGTCGACCTTGGCCGAGCGACCTGCCCTGCTGCTGTCCATCCCAATGCCGACGGCGGCGGCTACTACCGCTTCAGCATGCCCGGCGCCCAGATGAAGGCGCTGGCGCAGACGACGTCGACGATGAGCGCCGGCGAACGGCTGCTGTTTGGCAATGCGTTGAACGGCGCCTTCGCCATGGCGACGGTGCCATTTGGGGACCTGCTGGCATCGTCGACGCCGCTGGCGATGGATGCCGAGACGTCGGTGGCGATGGTGCCGCAGGGCTTTCTGTCCTTCGCCCGCGACCGCGTCTTCGTCGACGACGTCGCCGCCCAGGCGCGGGTGCAGGACCGCATCGCCCGCCTGTACCAGCCGGCGCTGAATCGACTGGGGCTGGTGGACCGGGCGACGGACCATCCGCGGGATCGCGAACGTCGCGCGGCGCTGGTGTCGGTGCTGGTCGAAGCCAACCCGAAGCTCGGCCAGCAGGTCGCTCGCGATGCGCGAGCCTGGCTTGACACTCCGAGGGATCAGCTCGCCAAAGACGTCGTGCCCGTCGGGCTGAGGACGCTGGTGCGCATCGACGTCAAGGACCGTGCGGCCTTCGATGCGCTGCTGGCCCGGGCCAAGCGCGAGGCCGATCCACGCGTGCGCGGCTGGATTCTGCGGGCCTTGGCGAGCACCCGCCTGCCGGCGTTGCGTGACGCCGCCATCGGCCTCGTCTTCGACAACGACCTGCGGGTCAACGAGAAGGGCCTCGGGCTCTGGACCCAGGGTGGCGATCCCGTGACCGCTGGCCATGCCTTCGACGTCATGGTCGCCCGCTACGACGACATCGCCGGCGAGCTGCCCGAGGATTGGCGAGCGAACTTCCCCAACGCCGCAGCAGGCCTGTGCAGCGATGCCGACGCCGCCCGCGTCGAAGCGTTCTTTGCACCAAAGTTGACCTCGGTGCCGGGTCTCGACCGCAACCTGGCCCAGACCATCGAAGGCATTCGCTTGTGCGCCGCCCGCGTGAAGTCCCACGCCGACAGCGCCAGGAAAACCCTGCGCTGACACTGCTGGAGGGTCGGCCGCCAGGGCCCGCGTCGACCGTCGCTACAGTGTGCGCGACGGCATGATGCTGATCCGCGTCGACAACGTGTGCGTCGCTCCCGGCGACAACGACACGGCGTGGGGCGCAACATTCGCGGCTTCGACGCACACAAACGAGCGCCAGGCATCGCCCCCCAGGTCCGACATGGCCGTCGCCTTCGTCAACCAGGGGTTCCACACCACGGTCGACAGCGAGCCACTCTTTTCCACGCGGATGGTGCGCGACAAGCCCGGGTCCTCGATGGTGACAGCCTGCCTGGTGCCGATGAAGACCGCGTCGGTTTCGCCGCTCAGCGTCAAGGCCTCGCGTCCGTGGACTCTCTCGATACCGGCCACCTTGTCAAAATAGCGGGTGCCCTCGAGGCCGGTCAGGCGGATCTTGGCGACGTCGGAAACCGTCAGGTAGGTATGAAGCGCACCCTCCATGTCAAAGGCCGTGTCATCGACGTTTTTCACCACCAGGCTGATGGCGAGGGTCTGTCCCAGGGATGCCACCAGGCGGGCTTCGAAGGCATGCGGCCACAGGTCCAGCGTGTCGTCGTCGGAGACCAGCAGGAAGGTCACCTGGATGCGACCGTTTTCCTCACGGGCGACACCCTCCACGAACCAGGGACGGGTGCGGACAAAGCCGTGGGCGGGCGACGCGGTGCCGCCGGGTTTTGAGTCGTTGGCCCGCGGACCAAACCACGGCCAACAGATGGGGACCCCGCCCCGAATGGCCTTGCCGCCGCCCCAAACGGTCCGTGGTGAGCAAAACAGCCCGGGCCCGGGTCGAGAGGCTCCCGGCGGCGTCGGCGTCCAGGTGGCGACGTGGGCGGCGTAGGCAGACAAGCGGGCCTCGCATTGGTCCGTTTTGACTTCGAGAATCGGGCCGCCGGGGCCATCGACCCAGTGGGCGCCGTCGACGGTGTGATGCTGCTGCAGGTCGGCGAGGCATTGGCTGCTCATCAGATGCTCCAACGTGGGGTCGGCGGCGCCTTCGTGATAGGACTCGCGTGCCATGAGCGAAAGTACTGCAACCCCCGTCCCTCGTGGTCCCTGGTTGTTCCACCCCGCCATTGACCTGTTGGTGGGCTGTGGCCTGCTGGCGGTCCCGCTGGGGGCACTGTCGTGGTGGGCGAGTACAGCACACGCCTCAGCCCTCGTCATTGGCGCCGCCGTCCTCAGCATCGTCATCAATGGCCCCCACTACGCAGCGACCATCGTGCGGGCCCTTCACCATGACGGACGATCCCGCCGGGTCTTGCTCGTGGCCTCGGTCGTCGCGTTGATGGTGGCCGTGGCGGCCCACCTGTCGCCGATCCTGCTCGCCGCCCTGTTCACCGCCTACCTGACCTGGAGCCCGTGGCACTACGCGACCCAGAACCACGGGGTCGGCGTGGTGTTGCTGGCCCGAGCGGGAGGGCCGACCGCGACGACCACTGAACGACGATTGCTCAAGGGGGCCCACGTCGTCGCCGCCGTCGCCGCCGTCATCGCCATCCACACGGGCCTGTCCGAGGCGTTCTTGCGACGGATCGGGTTTTCGTCGGGGGTCGCCCTGAGCGCTGCCGTCGCGTGCACCGCCATCGCCCTCGTCGTCGGCGGTGGGGTACTGTGGCGCCTGCGTCGGCGAGGTGCCCCCCTCGCAGGCGTCATGGCCGCCGGCCTGCTGCTGCTGACGTCACTGGCGTGGTTTACACTGCCTGCGTTGATCGGCCACGGCGCGACCACGTCGTACGTGTCGGGGGCGGCGGCGCTGCTGCATTGCGCCCAGTACCTGTGGCTGGCGTCCTTTGTTGAGGGACGGCTGGCCTTTGTACGCCGGGGGCGCTTCGATGCGCTCGCCTGGGCAGCCACCCTCGTGGCCCTTGGCGTGGCGCTGTTCACGCTGGGGCCCTGGGTGGTGTCAATCGCCTGTGGCTACGACCTCATCGTCAGTCTCTTGATCGTGCAGTCCGTGGTGAATCTGCATCACTTTGTCGTCGACGCCTTCATTTGGAAGCTGCGGGACCCGGCCATGGCGGCGCCGCTGTTTTCCGGTCGGGAATTGGCCCCAGCCAGGCGTGAACTGGTGAGCAACACCAGGGCCATCCTGGCAACCGTGGTCGTCACCGCCCTGCTCATGGTCGCTGTCCTCGACGTCGCCCAGCTGGCCGGTACCCGCGTCGACGCCGATGACACCTGGCAGGCTCGGGCGGCCTCGCTCAACGACCACGATTCGCGCGTGTGGGTCCAGCAGGCCCAGCTCGCCGTCGCCAGCAACGACGCCGACGCCGCCCGCAGCCACCTGGGTCGGGCCGTGGCCCTGTCACCCCACAACGCCGATGCCCAGCGGGCGCTGCTCCGCCTCCACGCCGTCACCGGGCACCTTGAGGAAGCCTGGGCTCGCAAGGACGCGGCTCCGCCTGGCATCCTGGACGACCTCGGCAGCGTCCTGCTGTTCGCCGACGTCGCCCTGCGCCTGGAGCGCTTCGACGACGCCATCAGCCTGGGCCGCCGCGCCATCGCTCAGAGCACCCCGACGCCCGGCAGCCCCAATGCCATTGAGGCCAGACGGATTGTGGGCATGGCATTGCTTGCCAAGGACCAGGCCGGCGAGGCCGTTGGCTTGCTGCGCACAGCGCTCGACGACGGCGAGGCGCTGATCGCAGGCGACGCGCTGCGTCAAGGCAATCTCCTGGAGGTGGCCACCGCCCTGGCCCAGGCCCACGTCGCTGTGTCCCAATGGGATCCAGCCCTGTTGTTGTTCGAGCGAGCCCTCGACGGTGCCACCAAGGCCGACCGAGCCGACGTCGCCGCCGACGCCTTGTTGGGCCAGGCCCAGGTGCTGCTTCGGAGGGACGATGCTCGTCAGGCGCTGCTCCATGTGCAGCGGGCCCTGCGGGTCGGTCTGGCCGCTCCAGAGATCGTGGACCCCGCCCGCATGGCGCACGGTTGGCTTGACTACGGCGGCCTCCTCGCAGCGAGCGAGGCCCCCATGCGGGCCCGATTCACCTGCGCCGTCAAAGCCCGCCAACTCGCCGAGCGCATGCGACCAGGTGTGCGACAGGACAAACTCTTGTCGTTCATCGCCGAAGCCACGCGTTTCGTGGAAGAAGTGCTGCCGGCAGCCGACGCCGAAGCCGTCCGCAGCGACGTCGACACCGCCGCCAAAGAAGCACTCGCCCTCGGCTATCCCGATGGCGACACCGACGACGAGGAGTGATCATGCCGAACAAGACCAGCGCAGCGACACACGCCACCGCCCCCGCCAAGAAGGCCGCCCCCGCCAAGAAGGCTGCCCCCGCCAAGAAGGCTGCCCCCGCCAAGAAGGTTGCCCCCGCCAAGACGGCTGCGCCCGCCAAGAAGGCCGCACCCGCCAAGAAGGCCGCCCCCGCCAAGAAGGCTGCACCCGCCAAGAAGGCTGCACCCGCCAAGAAGGCCGCACCCGCCAAGAAGGCTGCGCCCACCAAGAAGGCTGCGTCGGCGAAGACGGCTGCGCCCGCCGGTGGGCTGGTCGGTCAAAAAGCGCCGACGTTTTCCCTCGCTGGCGACGACGGGCACACCCACACCCTGGCCCAATACGCAGGAAAGCCCGTCATCCTGTATTTTTATCCCCGCGATGACACGCCGGGATGCACCGTCGAAGCCTGCGACTTCCGCGACCAACTCGGTCGCGCCAGCCAACATGGGGGCGTGGTCCTGGGCGTCTCGCGGGATACCGTCGCCAGCCACGCGAAATTCCGCACCAAGTTCGGACTGAACTTCCCGCTCTTGTCTGACGCCGACCTTGGCACCCACCATGCCTACGGCGCCTGGGGCACCAAGAACATGTACGGCAAGGAGGTCGAGGGCACGATCCGCTCGACGTTCCTCATCGACGGCGCGGGCGTCGTGCGACAAGCATGGACCAAGGTCAAAGTCGCCGGCCACGCCGACGCCGTGCTCGCCGCTCTCGAAACGCTCTGACGGCGCCGGCGCTCAAGCCAAGCCGACGGCGGCGACGAAGGCGTCGGTGCTGAAGAAGAAGAACGTGTGGTCGGCGACGTCGACGCTGGCGCCACCGCCCGCGCGGCCGGCGCCGTCGATGACCGTGGCGAGATGCAGTGGAATGTCGTCGAAGGCGGCATCATAGCGGGCTGCCGTGCCAAGCAGGCGATCGAGGCGCAGACCGATGGGTCCGATGGCCGTCGGAATCACGGCCACCGTGGCACCTGGCACGTGGCGAGGTGGCGGCGGCGCGTCGGCAACCAAACCACGCAAGTCAAACACCGGGACCACGTCGCCGCTGTCGTCGCCAGCTGGCATCACACCCGCGAGGGCCCGGTGGCCGAAGGGGACGGGCGACACCGGCGTCTCGACAATGAGCCGCAGCACGTCCCCCACCGACACCGCCAGACGACAGCCCGCTGCCATGAACACCAAAACGCCCTGCATCAGACCACCGCTCGTTTGGGTCGGTCAGCAGCGCCTTCGACGAGGCCCATCAGCACCCGGGCGTCGATGGCGAGGATCAAGCCTCCGAGGGCGCCAGGACCACTGAGGCCACCCACCCCGTCGATGCCATCAAGCGTGCCACGCAGCAGCCCGGGCCAGCGGCAGGCGACGGTGCGCGGGAGGGGCCGCGGCGCCGGCGCGTCGATGACGCCGCGCAAGCGGCAGCAGGTGAGGACCACGGGTTCAGCGGTGCCGTCAAAGAGCAGGATGGCGGGGCGCGTCGACGTGGGTTCAGCCCCCAGCAACGTCGCCAGACTGATGGGTTCGACGCCGAGGGCCCTGGGGTCGAGCGACGCGTCGCCGGCGCCCACATCGAGGATCTGACGCACCGACGACAAGGGCAGCGCCAGCCGAAAGGGACCAGCGTCGGCACCGAGGTAGCGCTCATGCATGGGTCACCAGCGGGGGCGTCGGGTCGCCAAAGAAGCGCTCCACCAACGGGGTCATTTCCAGACGAGCCGCGGCAATCAACGTCGTCGTCGACGGCGGTGGCGGCACCAGTCCCGCCCGGCGACAGACGCCGACCAGGCATGACAACAGGCCCTCGTCGGTCTGGTAGGCCACGAGGAAGCGGCTGCGACGAAAGCGTTCGATGAGAACTTCGGCCTGCTCGAGGGGGCGCCCGGTGGCCCGACGGGCGAAGGCAGCGACGTGGCCTTCGTCGAGGCCGTCGACGACGGCGTAATAGCGCTGCAGCAGCCCCGGGCGGGTCTCCATCAAGGTGGCGTCGACGAGCATTTCGACCAGCACATGGCCGATGGTGCTGGCGCGCAGGCCAGCGTCGAGGCGGCGCACGCGGGCGGCCAGGTCGGCGGACGCGGCGTCAAAGACCTCGTCAGCATGAAAGCGGGTGTCGTCGTGGTGGTGGCGGGCAGCGCCGTCGCGAAGGGCGACGAAGCGGTCGTCGTCGTCGACCATGACAGCATCGAGCACGCCCGGGCGCAGCCTCGCCTTTTTGTCCACCGCCCGCAGCCAATCCGGCAGCGACGTGCCCGCCACGCGCCAATCGGCGTGAGCGGCGTCGTCGTGGAGAAATGGCAGGGCGTGGGCCAGGTAGTTCATCAGCAGGGTTCGACGGTGGCGTCGACAGTGGCGGCTATTTGCCGACCTGGCGGGAGACCTGGGTCTTTTGGCTCACCAGCAAGCCCTGGGCGTCGAACACAAAGAGATCGGCGGCGTCCTGCTCGCCAAACACGCTCCCCGACGAGCGGTAATAGGTCCACGACCGCCCGCCGTGTTCGTTGGCCTCGACGGCGGCTGGATGACCATGGTTTTTCAGGACGGTGTTTTGGGCCACCGACAACGTCGACGGTCCGCTGTCACGGGGATCACGGGCACCGCAGCCAGGCGGCCCCGGCAGCTGATGGGGCAGCTTCACCGGCTCGCAGGCCACCCCGCAGACCAAGACAGGGGCGCAGCAGGCGAAAGCGGCAACGAGGACGAGGTGGCGATGCATCCGCTGCTTGTAGTCTCCCGGGGGCGGCTTGACACCTCTGCCGGGCGCGCCTAACTTTCTGGCTGTTAGTTGATATTTTTGTCAACCGCGCCCCTGCCCCACCTGCGGGTTCCCCCGCGCCATCTGGAGAAGTCGATGTCGAACCCCACCAAGGTCTTCGAGGACATGAACGCCCGCATCACCCAGGAAAAGGCGAAGAAGATCAACAGCACCTATCTCTTCGACATCGGCGGCGACGACGGTGGCAAGTGGTTTGCCGACCTGACCCGGAGCGAGGGTCCCTACATCGAGCAGAAGGACGGCGAGGCCAAGTGCACGATCACCGTGCCCAAGTCTGAAGACTGGGTCGCCATCGCGTCGGGCAAAATGAACCCCACGTCGGCGTTCATGCAGGGCAAGATCAAGGTCAAGGGCGACATGTCCATGGCCATGAAGCTGCAGACCCTCCTCTCCTGAGCGTTCCCCTCGGCGACGAGCAAGGGCGCCCCCGGGGCGCCCTTTTTTTGCCGTTCAGTCCGCGACCACGTCGACGACGCAGGAGGCAGCGATGACGGACGGCGTGCTTCACAGTGTGCGAGTGCTGGACCTGTCGCGGCTGCTGCCCGGGCCTTTCTGCACCCAACTGCTGTGCGACCTCGGTGCCGAGGTCATCAAGGTCGAGGACCCCGCCGGCGGCGACTATCTGCGCCACACGCCACCGCTGGCCAACGATGGCACCTCGGTGCTCTTTCACGCCCTCAACCGCGGCAAGCAGTCCGTGGCCCTCGACCTCAAGAGCCCAGACGGCCACGCCGCCTTCCTGGCGTTGTGTGACAGCGCTGACGTCGTCGTCGAGAGCTTTCGCCCCGGTGTCCTCGACAAGCTCGGCCTGGCACCGGCAACCCTGCGAGCGCGCAATCCCCGTCTCGTGGTGTGCTCCATCAGCGGCTACGGCCAGCACGGTCCGCTGCGTGGACGAGCGGGGCACGACGTCAACTACCTCGCCAGAAGCGGTGCGCTGTCGTTGATGGCTGTGCCGACGCTGTTGCCAGTGCAGGTGGCGGACCTCGCCGGCGGCGCCTGGCCCGCCGCCATGCAGATCTGCGCGGCCCTCGTGGGTCGGGCCCGCACCGGTGCCGGCGGCATCATCGACGTCGACATGAGCGCCGGCGTCACCGGCCTGCTGGCCATGCAGCTGTCACGCACCCTGGTGGGCGAGCGCATCGATGGCGGCCGCGACCTGCTCATCGGCCGCGTCCCCAACTACGGCGTCTACGCCAGCGCCGACGGCTGGCTCGCGGTAGGCGCCCTGGAACCCAAATTCTGGAGCGCCTTCTGCGACGCCCTCGAGCGCCCCGACCTGATCGCGCGCGCTTTTGAAGAAGACGGCGACGACGACGACAACGACGACGACAGCGCCCGCGCCATCATCGCCGGCGTCTTGCAGACCCGCAGCACCGCCGCCTGGATGGAACGCTTCGCCGCCGTCGATTGCTGCGTCGAGGCCGTGCTGACACCGCAGGAGGTCATGCAGAGCGCCGCCCACGTCGACGTCGCCATTGACGACGCCACCACTCTGCCCCTGCCCACCCTTGGCTTGGGCATTGCCGGACACACCCCGGCCCCGACCCGCGCACCATACCTTGGCGAGCACACGGCCTTGCTCTGTGGAGCGGCTATTCCGGCTGGTCGGGCTGGTCGGGCTGGTCGGGCTGGTCGGGCTGGTCGGGCTTCGCACGACGGGTGAGCAATCGACTCACCAGGCGTTGTGAGGAGGTCGTCAACTCGATGAAGACCACCCCCATGCCAGGAGGGGTGGCACTGCCTGGTGCCACCACCCGGGTGACCTCACCGATGCCTTCAATGGTCTCCATGTCCTCGTCGATGACGGTGAACCGGAGGTCGACCTTGGTTCCCCGTGGCAATGGGTCGTCGGAACGGATGAAAACGCCACTTTGGGAGATATCGCTGACGTACTCAGCGATGAACTCTTCCATCGTGTCGAACTCACGGTTGACGCGAACCCGCTCGGCTCCGCGGCGCTTCGAATCGGTCATGGCTGGGTCCTCACCGGATCAGATCTTTTTCTTGGGTGTCGCCGTCCGCAGGCCGGGGGCCTCGTGCCCCGAAGCCACGACGTATTCGGCATAGCCGCCGCCGTAGACCTTGTGGCCCTCGCCGGGCACCAATTCCAGCAGGCGGTTGGAGAGCGCGTGGAGAAAGCGACGGTCGTGGGACACGAAGATCATCGTCCCCTCGAACGCCGACAACGCCTCCACCAACAGATCCTTGGTGGCCATGTCGAGATGGTTGGTGGGCTCGTCGAGCACCAGCAGATTCGGCGGATCAAAGAGCATGCGCGCCAACACCAGGCGGGCCTTCTCGCCACCCGACAACACCCGCACCGGCTTGTCGACGTCGTCACCGGGGAAGCCGAAGCAGCCCGCCAGGTTGCGCAGCGTGCCCTGGGTGGCGGTGGGGAAATCTCCCTGCAGCGTTTCAAACACCGAGATCTTCTCGTCCAACACATCCATGGCGTGCTGGGCGAAGTACCCCATCTTCACGCTGGCGCCGATTTCGACGTCACCGTCGTCGGGCTGCAGCTGGCCGGCGATCATCTTGAGCAGCGTGCTCTTGCCGGCGCCGTTTTGCCCCATGACGCACCAGCGCTCACGACGACGAACCCGCAAATCGAGGTCGACGACGGTGCGCCCCGAGTAGCCCTTTTTCACGTGCGACAGATGAATGACGTCGTCGCCCGAGCGGGCAGGCTTTTTGAATTCGAATGCGATGCGTTCAAAGGTGCGAGGGGGCTCGAGCTTGTCGATTTTGTCGAGTTTCTTGATGCGGCTCTGCACCTGGGCGGCGTGCGAAGCGCGAGCCTTGAATCGAGCGATGAAGCGCTCTTCCTTCTCGAGCATCTTTTGTTGGCGATCGAACTGCGCCTGCTGCTCACGGACCCGCAGGGCTTTTTGGGCCTCGTAGAAGTCGAAGTTGCCCGAGTAGGTCGTCAGTTCGCCGGCATCGATCTCGATGACCTTCTTGACCACACGATTCATGAACTCGCGATCGTGGGAG
>CAJBHN010001029.1 GCA_903952805.1 uncultured Myxococcales bacterium
ACAGTGGCGCGAAGCCCCGGGGCACGCCGTCGACGACGACGGAGGCGCCGCGCTGGGCGACCCCCACCCGCAGCTGACCCCGCCAGGCGTCGGGGCGCAGCACGCCGGTGAGGGCGCTGTCGAGCGCTGTGCGTCGTTGTCCCCCGGTGCGAGGCACGGCCACCCTCACCCGTCCCCGCTCGCGCAGGCTCTTGATGTCGACGGCGACGAGGTCGAGGGCGAAGGCGTCTCCCTCGACCGACAGGATGCCCTTCAACACGACGGTCACGCCGCCCAGGGCGCCCACCCGGATCAAACAGTCGACGTCGCCGCTGTCGCAGGCGAGGCCGAGCTTCTTCACGGTGGCCAGCGTCCCTTCGGTTTTGGCCTTCGGCTGCACGAGGTGGCCGGTGCCCGGCAGCAACGAGCGCAGCTCCATGTCCATGGTGCTCTTGTCCGTCGCCGACGCCAGCCCATCGAGGGCCACCAGGGCCGCCGACGGCGACGCAGGCGCACGGGGCTTCTTCTTGGCGGGGGCCGCCGCGGCCACTGGGCTCGCCAGCAGCACGATGGCCAGCATGGGCGACAGCCACAGGCTCATGGTTGGCAAAATCCGGTGCAGCGGCGCAGCTCACCCTCGAAGGCACCGATGTTGTCCCGGGTCGGCGTCGGCGACGAACGCAGCACCGCCACACAGGGGTCGTCGCACGTCTTGGCCAGCTTTTGCAAACGAGATTTGTACTGCCCCACTCGGGTGTCAAAGGTCGGCCCGGCTGGCGACGGCGTCGGTGCTGGCGTCGGCGGTGTCATGGCTGTCGTCGTCGTTGGAGCCGTCGGCACGGCAAAAGTGGTCACCGGTGGGAGTGGGCGCGTCGGTGGCGTGGTCGTCGTCGTCCGGTCGGGCACCAACTGGCCCACCGCCACCCCCAGGCACAGCACGGTTGCCAGACCGAGGGCGGCAGCCAGTACGGTGACCTTCGAGGTCCGTCGCTGCAGGGCCCGCGGACGGGTCATGACCGTGGCCGAGGTTTCGGCGGTGTCGACGTCGTCGCTGCGCGGGGCGCGAGCCAGGGCTGCCCGACGGGACACGGACTCGGTCTGCCCAAAGTCTGCCGTCGACGGACGCTCCAGGCGTTCGGTGGCCCCCGACGTCGCCTGGTTCAGGGTCCTCGGGGCGACGTCCCAGGCCGCCAACTGCAGACGGGCCGCAGCGATGGTGTCGAGCTCGTCGGGCTTCAGGCGGCGCACGATGCTGCCGATGGCCTCGGTCGTCGCCGTCGCCGAGGCGTCGGGCTCAAGGGCGGCGATGGCGTCGGCGAAGGCGAGGCAGCTGGGGAAGCGGTCGGCCGGCCGGGGAGCCAGCGCTCTCGCCAGCACGGGGATGAAGGGGGCCGGGACCTCGTGCCAGGCCCGGGGCCTGTGGGTGCCGGAGCCGACGACGCTCCAGATGGTTCGGCTGGGCATGTCGCCGTAGAAGCGGTCGTCGGTCAGCAGCTCGTAGAGCACGACGGCGGCGGCGTATTGGTCGACGGCGGGGGTGACGTCTTCGCCGCGGGCCTGTTCGGGGGCCATATAGGCGCTCTTGCCGAGCACGACGGCGCTCTCGGTGAAGGTTTCCTTCATCACCGAGGTCGCCAGGCCGAAGTCGATGACCTTGATGGCGCCGTGGATGTCGACCATGACGTTGTGGGGCGACACGTCGCGGTGGACCACGCCGAGGGAGCGACCATCGGGCGTGCAGGCCATGTGGGCCGCGTGCAGGCCCCGCACCATGGCGATGGCGAGGGCCGCCGCCTGCGTCGTCGACAGCTGCTTCTGCTGGTGCTGCAGCAGGCTCAGCAGGCGCTTGAAGGTGACGCCCTCAATGAGTTCCATGGCGAGGTAAAATTCGCCATCGGCCTCCCCGCCACCAAAGACCTGGCAGAGGTTCTCGTGGCGCAACAGCCGCGCCACCCGGGTCTCGTCGATGAAGCGGGGGCGGTAATCCGAGACGCTCGCCAGGCCTGTCTTGAGTGTTTTGACCAGGCACAACGTGCGGGGCCCGCGTTCGGCGACGGCGCTGGCGGCCAGAAACACCGATCCCATGCCCCCCGTGGCGAGGGGCGAGAGCAGCACGTGGGGCCCAAGGACCCGTGGTTCGTCAGAACTCGCCATCGTCGACATTGTAGCGCAAACGGCTGGGTCGCGGCGACGGACATGGTCGACGGCCAGTGGGCAGGCGTCCCACCGGCCGTCAACGGGCTCAAGCCTTCCGGATGATCGGCTCGCGTACGACGATGCGGTCGACCAGGCCGTACGCGAGGGCGTCTTCGGCGGTGAGGTAGCGGTCGCGGTCGGTGTCTCGCTCGACGTCGTCGAAGGATTTACCGGTGGCGTCGGCCAGGATCTGGTTCAGCTGCGAGCGCATCTTGACGATCTCGCGGGCCTGGATCTCGATGTCGGAGGACGTGCCACCAGCACCGCCGTGGGGCTGGTGAATCATGACCCGACCATTGGGCAGGATTTGGCGCTTGCCCCGGGCGCCCGCAGCCAACAACACCGCACCCATCGACGCGCACTGGCCAACGCAGACGGTCTGCACGTCGCAGCGGACGTATTGCATGGCGTCGTGGATCGCGAGCCCGGCGGTGACGACGCCGCCGGGGCTGTTGATGTACATGATGATGTCTTTCTCGGGGTCTTCACTTTCGAGATACAGCATCTGCGCAACAATAAGGTTTGCCACCGCATCATTGATCTTGGTGCCAACGAAGATGATCCTGTCTTTCAACAGGCGAGCCCACAAGTTGTAGGTCTCTTCACCGCGGGCGGTTTGCTCGACGACGTAGACCATGGGTCAGCCCTTCTTTCCGGCATCGGCCGCGCGATCGGAACGGCGCACCATGGTGTCGACCAAACCGTACGAAATGGCCTCTTCAGCAGACATGAAATAGTCGCGGTCGCCGTCTTTCTCGACCTGCTGAACATCCTTCTTGGCGTGTTTGGCAATAATTTCGTTGAGCCGGTGTTTCAGGCTCATGATCTCCCTGGCCTGGATTTCGATGTCGATGGACGTGCCACCGGCGCCGCCGTGGGGCTGGTGAATCATGACCCGGCTGTGGGGCAGGATCTGGCGCTTGCCGTCGGCGCCGGCGCACAACAACACGGCGCCCATCGACGCGGCCTGACCGATGCACACGGTCTGCACGTCGCACGGCACGTATTGCATGGTGTCGTAGATGGCCAAGCCCGCCGTCACCGAACCGCCGGGGGAGTTGATGTACATGATGATGTCGCGCTCGGCGTCGTCGGCCGAGAGGTACAGCAATTGGGCTACCACCTCGTTGGCGACGTCGTCATCGATGGCGCTGCCCAGAAAGACGATGCGGTCCTTCAGCAGTCGCGACCAGATGTCGTAAGC
>CAJBHN010001030.1 GCA_903952805.1 uncultured Myxococcales bacterium
CGAGGTTGTACACGTGGACTTCGCGCTCCTGACCCATGCGGTGGAGGCGCCCGATACGCTGCTCGAGCAACATCAGGTTCCAGGGGATGTCGAAGTTCACGAGCGTGTGACAGTGCTGAAGGTTTTGCCCCTCGCCGCCCACGTCGGTGGCGACCAGCACGCAGCGTCGATCGCGGAAACGCCCGAGGGCCGCGGCCTTCTCCGCCGTGGTCATGCCTCCGTGAAAGGCTTCATACCCAACGCCGGCATCATCGAGGGCGCGCACGATGGCCTGCACGGTGGCTCGGTAGCGAGTGAAGATCAGGGCATGATTGCCATGCGCCTGCAGCAGGCTCTTGAGGTGCTCGAGCTTGCGGCTGGTCTGGACTGCCTTGGCGAGTGTGACGAGCTGACGCGTGGAGCCCTTCGTCTCGCCGGTCCGCTCGAGGGTGGCCTGCACCGCCTCGGCGCTGGATCCGGCCTCGAGCAGCAGCGTCTGCGCGAGCATCCCGCGGTGGCCCGCGGCGGCTTCGGCCCGAACGAACTCGACGACACCCTCGTACAAGCGCGCCTCCGCCGGTGAAGGTTCCACGACCGACGTGGTCACGAACCTCGGTGGCAGCTTCAGCCCACAGGTCGCGCGGGTGTTGCGCACCATGACCTCGCCGAGCAGCGCCCGCAGGCGTTCGCGGTTGCGCGGCGAGGTGGGGTTCTTTTTGTCAACGAACTGCGCCTTGAACGCCGCCGGCGTCTGAAACTGTCCGGGCTTGAGCAGGGTCACGAGGTTGTAGAGCTCCTCGAGATCCGTCTCCAGCGGCGTCGCCGTCAGCAGGAGCAGGAAGCGACTCTCGAGGCTGTCGATGAGTTTCCAGGCCAGCGTGGCGCGGTTCTTCACATGGTGGGCCTCGTCCACGATGACGAGGTCCCACGGCGTTTCCTTGACATGCGGCGCAACCCGAGCGCTGCGCGCCTTGGAAATGGATGCCACCACCACGCCATCGCCGCGGAAGAAGGCCGCAGGGTCGGCGTCGAGCTGAGGGTCCTCCGTGGTGCGGAAGGAGATGCCCGCCTTGGCCTCCAGCTCGCCGGCCCACTGGCGCAACAGCGGTGCGGGGACGAGGATGAGCACCCGTCGGGCCATGCCGCGCAGCTGGTACTCGCGCAGCACCATGACCGCCTCAATGGTCTTGCCGAGCCCGACCTCGTCGGCCAGCAGGGCGCGGCCGCGAAAGACCCGCAGGACCCTCTCGACGGCTTCCTGCTGGTAGCGATGGGGCACGAGGCCAAGCAGCGAAGCGGGAGACAGCAGCTCCGCGAAGCTCTCGGCATGGGCGATGGCGTGTGCCCGAGCTGACAAAGAGACCTCGGACAACGAGCACGGTGGGCTGCGGAGCAGCTGCGCAATCGACGCAGGCGCTGGCGGCGTCCAGACCAGCGTCGGCGCAGCGAACGGCTGCGCGGCCGGGACAGCATGCGCATCAATCACCGCGGGGCCTGCGGGGGCTGCGTGACCTGCGGGGGCCGAAGCCAACGGCGGCGATGGAGACGGCGATGGAGACGGCGATGGAGACGGCGATGGAGACGGCGATGGCGCGGGTGGGTGGCGGGCGACCCCGGCCTCTCTGCCCTGTTTTTGGGGTCGCGCCCCTGCGGTGCTGGCAGGGCTGCTCGCGGGGCGTCCCTGGCGTCCCTGGCGCCCCAGGCGCTCCGCGAGCCCCGGTGGAGGCGTCGGGGGCCTGGCCGCGCGACCGCGCGATGGGGCCAGGCGAAAGCCGAGCCGCTTCAGGCGACCGACAACGGCGGCCTCGGTGGCGAAGGATGCGCCTTTGCCCTCGGTCACGAACGCATCCGGCGCGTCCTTCAGGCCTTGCGCGATGTGGGCTGCGAGTTCGGTGGTACCCCGTGGCCAGTGGATGCGTGCCTTCGCGAGCACGTCCGCTGCATCAACTGGGGTCAACGCGTTGTCGTCACCAACGATCAATGCAGCGGAGAAGAGGTCGGCGCCCGACCACAATCGGACGACGCCGGGCTGCTGCAGGGACGCAACAAGGCCCCGACGCACCACCGGGCTTGAGCGCAGCTCCTCAAGTATCATGTCCACCGCAACCGCGTTGAGGTTGGCATTGGCGCTGAGGCCAGCCCTTCGCGCGGCGGTGTCGTCTCTGGTCATCGCTTCACACTTGATCTTGCCCCCGCTGCAGGTCAACCCGATGGACGCGCTCACACGTCTTCAGGGTCGCCAGTCACGTCGGATTGTCGACGGCTCACCGGTCAGTCTGGGCCAGGGCTGGGCGGGACCCCTGGCTGGACGCCGGCCACGTGGGCTGCGTCAGCTTCTGTCGCAGCCGGTACGCGCAGACCGGGCGGGGCGTCCCAAACGGTTCATTGTTTGCTGACATCGCGCTATGCAGGCCTCCTCGACGGACATCGACAGACTTCGGGGAGGCAGCTGTGGAAGCTTCAGGCGTGCGCGCGTACTACGAAGGGGCCCTGTCGGCCCTCCGCCACATTGAAGATCGGCAGCCGACGGGCCGCCGGTTTGGCGCCGAGGCCGACGCCCGCTGGGGTGCCTTCCACGGCGACCTCACCACCGCCGACCGCATCGACCTGCTCATCCGGGATGCGGATGCCCAATGGCCTGGCGCCTTCGGCTCGCGCACGGTGTTCGCCCGCCAGGGTGTGGCCGAAGACGAGAGCTTTGGCATGGGCTGGGAGCCCCTTGATCCCGTCGACGCCGAGGACATGTGGCGCACGGGCCAGGGCAAAGCGCTGGCCACCGACATGCGGGCGACGCTGACCGCTGTGGCCGCTGGCTGGGGCGCCACCGTCGTCGGCTGCTCGGTGGGCGCCGTTGGACCCGCTGAGAAGCTCGTCGTGGCTGGCCCGGGGGCCATCATCGCTGTCCTCGAGTCCTTTTCGATGGGGCGGGACCTTGATTGGGCCGACCAGGTCATCGTCGTCGCCACCCCTCCCGCCCATCGGCAGTTGGCGGCCTTGGGCGCCGCCTTGTTGAACGTGGCGGTCCCCACCCGGCTGTACGCCCACACCGACGTCGGCGTGGTCGTGAAGGGGGTCGTTCACCGCGTGATCGTCAGCGACGACGCCGATGGCGATGACGCTGTGCGGGCCCGGAGCATCGGGGGCGGCCAGTGACGCTTGGTTCCTCGCGCATTGTGCTTGCCGGCGAGACGCCCCACGCCCACGAGCGCGAGGCCATCGACTTCGTCATCGACGCCTTGCCCAATACCGATCCGTTTCAGGTCTGGGCCCTGCTCGAGTTGCTGGAGCCGTCGTCGGGGCGCCTGTACGAGATTGACCTCATCGTGCTCGGCTATTCGGCCCTGTACCTCGTTGAGGTCAAAAGTGGGCCCGGCCGCTAC
Source organism: uncultured Myxococcales bacterium (assembly GCA_903952805.1). Lineage (GTDB taxonomy): Bacteria > Myxococcota > UBA727 > UBA727 > VGSZ01 > VGSZ01. The sequence goes on from CAJBHN010001030.1 coordinate 3,360, forward strand.
GAGGGCGATGCCCAGGATTGGTACCGCAAGGGCCCTGAGGACTCCGCCACCCGCTACATGGAGAACCCGTACCGGTTGACCAACGCCAAGGCGAAGGTCCTGGCGTCGCGCCTGCGGACCAAGATGAAGAATCCGCGGGACATGCCGTGGATCGAGCCTCTGGTGTTTCTGAGCGCCAAGGACATCGAGCTGAAGTTCCGCAACCACGGCGACCTCGGCGTTGTCACCCGCGACACCTTCAAGGCGGCCGTCCAGTTTCACGAGATCCCCGGCGTCGACAAGTCTCGCACCCGCCAACCCATCGCCACCCCCGTGATGCGCGACGTCGCCAAGGCCTTCGAGGCCATGGGGCTGCGGCCCCGCAAGGGCAAGTCCTTTGCCGGCACCTACGAGCTGGGAGACCTGTTGGGCGAGGGCCCCGGCTACCAGGACCGGCTGGCCACCCATCGCGACCAAAAGACCTTCACCCGGCGGGCGCGCACCTATGCCGTGCCCCAGCAGACCAGCGTCGAACGTCGCCAGCAGCTGCGGCGGGCGGCTGACCGGGAATCCCAGTTGCTGTGGGATGTGCGCGAGCACCCCAATGTGCTGCGCTTCGCCGACTACGTCACCGACGCCGAGCTCGGGCCCACGGTGTTGTTTGACGCCTTCGACGGCATCCCCC
>CAJBHN010001031.1 GCA_903952805.1 uncultured Myxococcales bacterium
CCTGCGCGAGCTGCAGAGGGCCGTGCGGACCGTGGAGGGCCCCCATTTCCTGGTGGGCGACATCAAGGGCTTCGCCGACCGCTATCAGCGCGACGGCCTCCTCGACGCCATCGTCAACCACTACGCCAGAGAGGCGGTCCTCGCCTTTCTCAAGGGCGAGATTCCCGCCCGCCAACTCGCCCGCGTCGAACGAGAGCTGCAGGCGGCCTACGGAAAGGCCCTGGCGCGCGCCTGGATGACCATGTCGGATCACGACACCCCCAGGCTGCCGGTCTTGCTCCCCGACGGCGCGCGCGTGCACCTGGCGACCCTGTTGGCCTACACGCTGCCTGGCTGTGCCCATGTCTTCTTTGGCGAAGAGGTGGGGATCGCCCAAAATCACGCCCTGCCAGCGGCGACGCCGATGATGTGGGACGAAACGCGCTGGGACCTGTCGACGCTGGGCTTCCACCGGCGCTTGGGGGCCCTGCGCCAGGAACGAGCCGCACTCCGCGTTGGCGACTTCGTCGACCTGACCCCGGAGGGAGAATACGAGGTCTTTGCGTTTGCGAGGGTCACGGCCGACCCCCGCGACACGGTCATTGTCGTCGTCAATCGCTCTGAACGGGCTCAGACCCGCAAACTGTTCGCGCCCATGAGCGATCTGCCCGACGGCCTGGCTCTGCGCGACATCCTCATGTCGACGTCGGGCGGGCGCCGCGTGCGGGTCCGCTCGGGTTCGTTGCACCTGGAGGTTGGACCTGCGGGCGCCGTCGTCCTCGTCCCCGACGACGAAGACGAAACCATGCGTCGCTTCTTTCGAGGCTACTGACGGCGCGGCGGGCGCAAACGAAGAACGGGGCCGACTGGCCCCGTTCTTCGTTTCGATGTGCGCTGTCGACGTCAGCGACGACGACGACGGAGCAAGACCAGGCCCAGGCCAAAGAGCGCCAGCGACGTCGGACGTGCATTGTTGCCGTTGCAGCCGCAGCCTTCGACGACGGCGTCGCCTTCGCCTTCGCCTTCGCCCTCGGCGGCGCAGGCGGTCTCGGTGGCGAGGTTGTCGACGTCGATGTTCTGCAGTTGGGCGCCGCCCTCGAGCGAGACAATCGACACCACGAAGCTGCGGGCGGCGCAGCCGTCGCTGGTGAGGGTGTGGGTGAAGGTCGCCGTCTGTACGCCCTGGTTGTCGGCGGCGCCGAGGGTGGCGGCGCCGTCGTCTTCGTTGAAGTCGAGGCCGACGCCGGCGCTGTCGTAGGGCACGGCGAGCGCGCCATTTTGGCCCTCATAGCGCCACTCGATGCGGGCGGTGGCGTCGTCGACAGCGACCTCGGAGACCGCGACGGACATCGGCGCCGCACCGCCGCCGCCGCCGAGGCCACCGCCGCCGGTCACTTGCTGCCAGCGCAGGGTGAAGCCCGCCGACGCCGCTGGCACGTCGATACGGAACTGCAGCACCGAGGGGGCCAGGTTGGTCAGGCCGACGTCTTGGACACCGGGCTGAAACAGCAGATCCTTGCGGGTCACCGTGATGCCGTCGCCGGCGGCGTTGACCGTGGCCAGCGGCACGACCCGGAAGCAATTGAGCACGCCGCGGCTGACGAATTCGGTGTTGGCGAAGTCGGCCAGGCCCGCGCCAATGGTGGTGCGGATGGCGGCTTCGGCGCGGCCGGCGGCGTCGGTGAGGTCTTCGTCGTTGGCTGACAGGGCCATGGCTTCAAGCAGGGCGCGGTCGAGAGCGGCGACGTCGCCGCCATCGGTGCGGTGCTGCTCGCGGATGGCCCACAAGGCGCCAGCCCAGGGCTCGGAGTCGGCGTGGACTTGCCCGATGGTGTCTTCGGGGCAGCGCTTGGTGTTGTCGTTGTCGCGCAGACCGGTCTCGGCGCTGCCGCCCAGCCCCTGGCCGGCATAGTCGCCAACCGTCGGGTTGTTGATGAAGCTCGACGAGAAGTAGTCGGCCCAACCCTCGTTCAAGGCGCCGCTTTCGGCGTTGCTGCCAAAGCCGTCTTTGCCCAGCGAGCCCAGGCCGGGCACGAAGCTGTGGACGATGGCGTGGGAGAATTCGTGGCGGGTGACGTCGCCGTCGTAGGCGAAGTCACGGGTGCCCTGGAAGTACACGTTGCTGTCGAAGGGGCGGTTGAAGAGCGAGGCGATGGCCTGCAACTCGGGCGGAATCTGCACCGGGCCGCCTTCGAGGGCGGGCACGAAGGCCGCGTTGGGCAGGCGTTGGAAGTCATCGATGACGACGGGGTTGCCAGCCGTGGCGCCGAGGCCGGCTCCCAGCGGCGGTGGCGCGACCTGGGCGATGA
>CAJBHN010001032.1 GCA_903952805.1 uncultured Myxococcales bacterium
CATAGCCGACGTATCCGGGCGGGGCACCGATCAGGCGGGAGACGCTGTGCTTCTCCATGTATTCGGACATGTCCATCCGGGTGATGGCGGCCTCGTCGTCGAACAGGAAGGCGGCCAGCGCCTTGGTCAGCTCGGTCTTGCCGACCCCGGTGGGGCCGAGGAAGAGGAAGCTGCCCAGCGGGCGGTTGGGATCGTTGAGGCCGGCGCGGGCGCGGCGGACGGCGTCGGCGACGGCGGTGAGGGCCTCGTCCTGGCCGACCACGCGGCGGCGCAGGGCGTCCTCCATGGCCAGCAGTTTCTCGCGCTCGCCCTCCTGCATCTTGTCCACGGGGACGCCGGTCCAGCGAGCCACCACCGACGCAATGTCTTCCTCGGTGACCTCCTCCTTGATGAACACCCCGCCCCCTTTTTGGGCCTCATGCAGGGCTCCTTCCTTGGTTTTCAGCTCGGCATCAAGAGCCGGCAGCTCACCAAACTGCATGCGGGCAGCGCCCTCGAAGTCGCCCTTGCGTTGGGCCATTTCGATCTCGTGGCGCAAACGCTCGGTCTTCTCCTTGACGCCCTTGATGGCGCCAAAGGCTTCCTTTTGCGTTTGCCATTGGGCGCGCAGCACCGAGGCCTTCTCTTTGACGCCCGACAATTCTTCCTCGACGTCGCGCAACTGCAGCGCGGAAGCCTCGTCGGTCTCACGACGCAGAGCTTCGCGAGCGATCTCGAGCTTGGCGCGCTTGCGCTCAATCTCGTCGATTTCGACGGGGAGGGATTCGGCTTGCATCTTCAAGGCGCTGGCGGCCTCATCGATGAGATCGATGGCCTTGTCAGGCATGCGGCGACCCGTGATGTAGCGGTTGGACAACGTCACTGCCGACACAATGGCGGCGTCGCGAATGCGAATCCCATGATGGACTTCGTAACGTTCCTTGAGGCCGCGCAAGATGGCGATGGCGTCTTCGATGCTGGGCTCTCCAACGAAAATTGGCTGGAAGCGGCGCTCAAGGGCGGCGTCCTTCTCGATGTGCTTGCGATACTCCTCCAGCGTCGTGGCGCCGATGCAGCGGAGCTCGCCGCGGGCCAGGGCTGGCTTCAACAGATTGCCTGCATCCATGGCGCCCTCGGCGCCACCCGCACCCACGATCGTGTGGACCTCGTCGATGAACAAGATGATTTGCCCCTCCTGCTTGGCGAGGGCATTCAACAGGGCCTTGAGGCGATCTTCGAATTCGCCGCGGAACTTGGTGCCGGCAATGAGGGCACCCAGATCCAACGACAACAGCCGCTTGTTCTTCAGGCTGTCGGGGACGTCGCCAATGGCGATGCGCTGCGCGATGCCTTCGACGATGGCGGTCTTGCCCACGCCGGGTTCACCGATGACCACTGGATTGTTCTTGGTGCGACGAGACAAGACCTGCATCGCGCGACGAATCTCTTCATCACGGCCGATGACGGGGTCAAGCTTACCCTTCTTGGCCTCGGCGGTGAGGTCACGGGTGTACTTGTCGAGGGCCGCCATCTTGCTTTCGGGGTTTTCGTCCTGAACGGTCTCGCCACCACGGAGTGACTGGACGGCCTCCACGAGTTTCTTGAAGGGCGCGCCATGCGCCGTCAGGAGGCTCTCGGTGCGGCCGTGTTTGGCGAGGCCGAGCAGCAAAGCCTCAGCGGACACATAGGCGTCACCGAGGTTCTTGGCCTCGGTGGTGGCCTGATCGAGGGCCTTCTTGGCGTTGGGCGCGAAGTAGACTTCGTCGGCGCCCGAAACCCGGGGCTCGGCGTCGATGTCTGTTTGCAGCACATTGAGGAGCAGGTCCATCTTGACGCCCAGACGACCGAGGACCAGGGGCACGGCGCTGTCCTGCTGTTGCATGAGCGCCTTCAAGAGGTGCTGTCCAATGAGTTGCTGATGACCGGCACCCAAGCAGTCCTGACGAGCAGTCTCCAGGGCTTCCTTGGCTTTGGCGGTGAGCTTGTCGATCATGGTGGACCTCCAGAAGGGAATCGTTCGTCCCCGGGGGACGACTCGGCTGACTCTGTGACGGTAGACACCACCGCAAGTCGGGAAAGCGACCATCAGGTTGCCGACAGCACATGGCGCGCAGGTGGGGCCAACCCATGGCGATATCCAGGGAGGCACCCGTCATCAGTCAATGTCGACGACGTGGCGGGTACGCTCGTCGATCAGGTGCAGCACCGGTGCAGTACGCTCAGCTGGTCTCGATGAACACGACGTCGGCGGCCATCAGCGTTGCGGTCAACGATGACGTCTGTGACCTCGACCAGGGCATCGATCATCGCTACATCACCGCGCCGCGCTGCATGCGGATTCGCTCCACGAGGCGACCGATGAACAGGCGCAGATTCTGATCGGGCTCCTGCCGCTTGTTGCGATCCAGCGCCGACAGCATGCGCTCCTGGGCGTGTTGCTCGAGCAGACCCTTGGCCTTTTGCGCCAGGTTGCCGACGTTGGAGCGCAGCACATCCAGCAGAAACTCGCAGGCTTCGTCGGTGCCGACAGTGGCTATCGATTTCAAGCAGGCGTCGCGGACCTCGGGAGTGTCGTGGGAGTTGAAGATGCGTACGAGGCTGTCGAGGGCCGGTTGAAACGTCATGCGACGCAGCGCGGTGACGCCGGCGTCGTGAATGCGGCCCGTTGTCAGCAGCGCCTTGTCAATGAGGGCAAAGACCTCTCGCTGCTTGAGTTGGGCTGACTTCTCGATGACAAGGGCTTTGGTGACCTCGTCACCCTGATCGAACATGGCGAGCAGGGGCCGAACGGCGGCGGGGTGCTGCAGCTCTCCCAATCGTTCGATGAGGCCGGGAGGCACCGTCTCGGGATCGCCGCCGCCGGCAAGGTGATCGTCGTATGCCAGCGAGATGAGCAGGGCCTTGCGACGCTGCACCTCCCACACATTCTTGTGATCGCCGATGAGGCGGCCAATGGCGTCGGGGATGTCGGCGCCACTTTCTTCTTCGAGCAAATCCCTGATCCACACCTCCTGCACGGGCAGGCGACGACGGAAATACTCGGGGAAGGCCGGTGGGGCGGGATGCTTGCCGCCGCTGGCCAGGCGAGAGAGGTCCTTGGACAGGTCTGCGTAGCGAGCCTTCTTCTTGTCCGACAGCTCCAACTCGGCCAGGCGCCCGTAGCATGTGGCAACGGCGCCATCGTCTTGCACGCGGTTGAAGCAACCCACCGCCGCCAGCAGCGCGTTTTCCACCAGCTCTGGCGACTGCGATTTCTCCGATGCGCCCTTGGCCACCCGCAACCACGCCTGGGCCGCCTCGGTCAGGAAAAAGTCGGCGTAAATGAAGCCCACGCGCCGGGCGTATTCCCCCGCTTCCCGATAGAGCTCGGCGACCGAGTGCAGCTCTCCCAGTTCTTCGGAGGCGGCAATGAAGTCGTAGTAGTATTGGACAGTGAAAAACCGGTCTCCTTTGGACTTCAAGATACGGATGCAGTTCAGATAGCCTTCGGCGAACGGCTCGTAACTCTTTGACAGGCGACCGACCTGGATGAGGCAGAGGTAGCAGCGAAACGCGCCATCCCGGTCGCCGACCTGTTCGCGACGGTCGCCTTCTTCTTCAAGCAATCTTGTAGACAAAGCGAGTGATTGTCGGAGGCGATCTATTTGTCCAAGGCGCTCCGCCATGCGGGCACCATTGAGCGCCGCCAGGCCTGCGAGATATGGCTCGTTGGTCGCTTCGCGCTGGCGGACCAGCTGATCGAACAACGCCAGGGCACCCGGGAAGTCGCCGGCTTCTTCGGCGGCGCGCGCGGCGTGGGCAAAAAGTCCCGCCTCGCGGTAGCGCAGGCTGGCCTCGCGCAACCGTTTCCCGAGGCGCAATACCCGGCCGACGTCCCTGGCGGTGCCCTTCTTTGTGTACAGGTCGAGTGCCGGCTCGGTCTGCAGGAGGTATTCGTGGATCCGTGCCGCTGCCAGATGGCGCCCGTGACGCACGTACAGGTTCGCCAGCTCCCGCCCCCAGTCGCCGTAGTCGGCCTCATCGACGTGGGTTTGGGCGAGGAGTTCCCGCCAGGCGGCGGCGGCTTCCACGGTCGCACCCAGTTGGCGGGCTCGAATAACTGCTTCGGCGATGTAGCTCACCCCCAACGCTATAGCAGTCTGGCGGACCGCCCGAACCGGGTCAGAAGGTGGTACGTTCACAGCGTCGTCGCTTCGCCCGGGTGAACCCCGGAGAGATCCGACACCGCGGGGTGCGTGTGGGCCAGACGTTGGAGCTGACAAAGGACGGCGAGGTTCGGGGTCCTCCCCCCGATCCCATGCTTGGCCGTCGTCTGCTGCACTACCGGGTCATCGAGGCCATCGGTCAGGGGGGCATGAGCGTCGTGTATCGCGGTCGCGACGAACACCTGGCACGCGACGTCGCCATCAAGGTGCTGCACCCGTTCTTGGCCGAAAAGGTGGAGTGCCGGGTGCGCCTGGCTCGAGAGGCCCGGGCGGTGGCGCGCCTGGAGCATCCCAACATCCTGCAGGTCTTCGACTTCTCGGGCGACCGCGCTGGCGACGACAAAGCCGGTGTCGACCACGACGAAGTCCTCAAGCATGGGCAGCACGAAGGCTTCATCATCGCTGAGCTCGTCAGGGGGCCGACCCTGAAGCGCTATTGCGAAAAGCATGGCTTGTGGCGCGTCCCCGAGTTGGGGGCCTGGGTCGTGTGGCAGCTCCTGGAGGCCCTGCAGCACGCCCACGACAACGGCATCGTCCACCGCGACTTGAAGCCTGAAAACGTCATGGTGCGCGAAGATGGCACCTTGAAGCTGATGGATTTTGGCATCGCCCAGGTCGCCGACCAGAGCGGGCTGACGGTGACGGGCACCCTCCTTGGTTCGCCGGCCCATATGGCGCCGGAATGCATCGACGGCCTCCCCGCCGACGAGCGCTCGGACCTGTTTTC
>CAJBHN010001033.1 GCA_903952805.1 uncultured Myxococcales bacterium
CGGTCCCCTTCCAGAGCGATGAGGACCTCGCGGCACTCCTTGAGGCCCTCGCGACCCCTGGCTGAGAGAAATATTCAGCACGGGGCGGTATTTCGAAATACCGCCCCGTGCGGTATTTCGCAGACGCTCCCGGCCCGAGCCCACGCCAGGTACCCTCCTGAGGATCCAGAGGTGGAAGTCACCTTGAACGCAGCCCTCCAATCCCTCGCCACCGGCCCGCTCTTCCCCTTCGCCAGCTGGGACCGCAGCCTCGTTCCCCAGTCCCCCGGCGTGTACTCCGTCTGGCGAAGTGACTGCCTCATCTACATCGGGATGGCCGGCCGTTCACAAGAGCAGAAGGCCGGGCTCCGCGGGCGCCTCACCCAGCATGACAACGGCCGCCGCAGCGGCGACCAGCTCTGCATGTACGTCAGCGATCGCCTGGTCCTGCCGGAGCTCACCAGAGAGCAGGTCCTCTCCATCGCCGCTGGCACCCACAGCCTCGACCACCTGACCAAGGCGTTCATCCACCGGGAGGTCGCGTTCCGGTTCGTGGTGTGCACAGACCCTGGCTCCGCGCGCGCCTTGGAGAAAGAAGCGCGCATGGCTGGCGTCCCAGGCGCGGGCGTACCGATGCTCAACCCGCACCCAGGCAGGCCTCCTCAGAACGACCGCGCTCCTGGGCGGGAGTAATATTCAGCACGGGGCGGTATTTTCGAAATACCGCCCCGTGCGGTATTTCGCCAGATGCTCGGCCCGAGGCCAATGGACGCAGCGTCTCGGTCGAGCATGAACGCGGAGAGATGGCGAGCCGACGGCCTTCGTTCGGACCATCTCGTCGGAGTAGTCGGTCAACGATAGCACGAATCGTCGGTCACGGGCCTTGGTCCCTGCCGAGTTCGCCGCACCTGGCCGTACCACCCCGCTCGATATTCAGCACGGGGCGGTATTTCTCGAGCAGCCGGCCGGTGCTGTCGCCCGAAGGGGGCAGGCCGCCAAGTCGGAGGCCGACCTAGGCGGCAGCATCCTCGCCGCGTGGGTTCCGCTTACGGGCGATCCGCAGGGCCTCGTAGGCTTCGTCCTGTGAAGGCGTGAAGGCGAGGAACGTCCCGAACATGATGAGCGCCCAAAGGCCAAGGTGTGAGTCATCGAGGATCTCCGAGCGCTGGACTTCATCGATAGTGACAAGGAAAACGTAGGGAGCGACCGGCATGGTGATCCTCGTTGTGGTCATTCATGGGAAGGCAGGGCGAGGCGGGCCAGGGCCCGCTCGTACAGACACGACCAAGCCCTTCAGCGGCGAATCGATTTCGGCGCGACCCACTCCGCACCAGTCAGGAACTCGCGCAGGACCGTTGGCACCTTGAACATCGGCAGCCGGGCGATGATCTCGGACCGCATGAAGCTCCGCTTGGCTTCAACCCACGTGTTCATCCGCACCTTGTCTTGGGCATCAATGGCCTCGTGAAGGGAGTCATGTTCCGCCTTCTGCATGACAAGCAGGTTGGTGATGTGGTTGTGGTCCCGCCTCCGGTCGATGTGATGAACCTTCTCGTCATCGCATAGCCGCCGACCAAGGTGCGCCTCCATGACGAGCCGATGTTCAAGGACGAAACCCGGCCGCTCTCCCCATGGGTCCCGAATCGAGACGTAGCCCTGCGTGTTCCGCCGCCGTTCATGATGCATGCAACTCCCTGAGTGGAACGATGTCGTGCGGTGTGTGGCAAGGTAAGACTGAATTCTGCCAACGATGATTCAATCGGCAGCTTGATCAGCGTCCGCCAGGCGAAGAGTCGCCTCACTCTGTCCGATGAGGCTGGGTCCTACTTCGACGGAGCCAAAAATACCGCACGCGGCGGTATTTTCTTGGCGCCACAGCGGGCGACGGCGAGTGTCGCTTCACGAACCGGCGCCGTCCGGCAGGGTGCCCGCTGGCCGAGGCGCACCCGCCGTGATCAGATTGGCCAATGGAACCGCGAACCAGGATGTGCAGCCGGTGCAAGCGGGAGCTCCCCCTTGAGGCTTTCAGCCGCCGCCGCCACTACGTCTCGACGTCTGTGCGGTCGGCCTGCAAGGAATGCACGGCCAAGTCCCGGCAGGCGACGCCGCCTCCTGTCAGCACCCCTGAACGCCGCCTCAAGGAGGCTGTCCGGGCCCGCACCGCCCGGGCCATCGCCGCCGGCAAACTCACGGTGCAGCCGTGCGTGAAGTGCGGCGGGGCAGGGGAGGCACACCACCCCGACTACACCGGACCCGACGCCCACCTGCAGGTCGTCTGGTTGTGCCGTGAGCACCACATGGCCGAGCATGTGCGCAGCCCCTGGGGGCGACAGATGGACCTGTTGTAGGCACGACGTTCCGACAAGGGCAGGGCGGTGATTGCTTGAGCTGGGCGCCAGCTGGGTCACAGCACGTTCATTCGACGCATGAGGCTCTCCAAGTGCCGGTAGCTGTCGTAGTGCAGCACGATCGTCCCAGTACCGCCCACGTCCTTGACCTCGACCCGGGTTGTCAGGGCCGCCTCCAGCTGGCGACGGAGGGCCACAACGACCGCTCGTGCCCGCTCGGTCCGTTCGGGGGAACCAGCCGCGTTGGCTGCAGCAACAATCTGCTGGGCCCTTCGCGGGGTGATTCCCAGGCTGGCGGCGAGTGCGGGGACAAGGGGCTTGTCGCCTTGTCGCGGGCGCCCACGCCGGGTCGAGAACCCCTGTGCGAGTAAGTCCATCAGGACGCGGTCGACGCGAGTTTGGTCGAGTTTTGGGCGCGGCTCCATAAAGCGAAACTTCGCTTTTCTCTTGACTCGACGCAACCCGGGATTCGTCGCCGACCCAAGAACTTGCCGCATCCCGATGCGACACGCGGCAACCGTACGGCACGGGGCGATGCTGGGATTCTTTCTCGTCGAAGCCGACCAATGTGGCGTATTTATTATATTAAAATATACAAAACCGAGCGAGGTCTGAAACCCTTGGAGATGGTGCGAATTCGGAGGCGATGCGCGTCTCAAGATCCCTTCGCCTCCCATCCAGGGATGTCCCTCGGCTGCGTGAGGACTACCTTTTGAGGTCTCCTGCTGCGAAATGGATCCGAATTTCGTTTGCGCCGGTCGAATTTCGGCCCCATTTCGCACTGTCGCCCCGCCGGTCGACATGTTTTGGCCCCTGTCTGCCAACTGAAGCGAACTTCTGTCCTTTCCAGCTCGACCGAGCCCGTCGGCCCCGGACTGCTGCCCTGCTGCGGGCGACCGCTTGAGAACGCCATGGCAGCGGCGACACCAAAGCACAGGCCCCCCGGCAGAAGCTTCTCAGCGCTCGGTCATCATGAAAGCGATGCGACGAAGCACAAGGCCAACCAGGCCGACGATGGTGGTCGCGACGCCTGCGCCGAGGATTTGGGCGATGTCGATCTTCATGCCCAGTTCCACGACGTAGACCCCCAGGAAGGTCGCGACGAACGCCCAGCCGAAGATCACCACCGCCAAGACGATGCAGGCCTTCGAGGCGCGTTCGATGTTCTGACGCGCACGGTCGCGGGTGTGCCGCAGATTCTCAGCCTGCAGTGATGTGCGGGAGGAATCGGCGACGGACACGTGAGCCCATGGTCCTCAGAACGACACTCGGCTGCAAGGCGCCGTCCACTCGGCGTCAACTCCGAGCCCGCGACAAGCCCGACAACACCTGCGTATCGAGTGCGCCGCCGACCCGGCGGTCCACCGACTTCTTGGCCGAGAAGGGCTCTCCTCGTTGGCCCCCCGTGGAAGGTCGTCCAAGAATTCAGAAATACAGCACGGGGCGGAATTTCTCTGAAATACCGCCCCGTGCTCCATTTTCTCACACCGTTCAAGGTCAGCCCAGGTGGGACAGGGCAGGGCGCTCAGCGTTCAAGGCTGAACGCCTCCCGACTTCAGGGCGCGAGACCGTGGCCCTGCTGTCCAGGCCCCAAGCGCGGACGGCCCGGCGGAGCACACCGGGCGAGAAGGACCTTCCAGCCATTCCGCGCGGCGGCGGCTTCCGCGACAATGCTCGCGACCTCGGCGGGGTCCACGCGTTCCTCCGAGATGCGAACGGCGCTGCCGTACTCCTTGGCAAGCGCTCGCCGGTCGGCTGGGGTCTTCGCGCGCTCAAGCACGCGGGCGTAGGCCTCGCACGAGTACGCGAAGGTCTCCCGCTTTCGGTAGTCGATGTTGAGCAGCCACTCCTTCGTCCGCGTCTCGCTAAGGCCCGCCGTGACCCGCTTGCAGTTGTGGAAGATGTGCGCTGCCTCGTGGACGATGAAGTCGGCGAACGGGTCTTCCTCGGTGAAGTACTCGGGCGAGACGTAGCAGGTCGTCTCTTCGCTCAGGCCCACGAGACGAGGCGCGTCCCCACCCAGCGGCTCGGCGCCGAGGCTCGCCTGGTACAGGCTCGCGAGTGTCCACGCCAAGCTGTCGAAGCCGTCCCCGAGCAAGAGCGACTCGATGTTGCCGCTGGTGATGAACACGACGGACTGCTCGAGGGTCGTGAGCACCACGTCCTGTTCGACCCGCGGGAAGAGCCCGCGCACCATCGGCTCGACCTTTGCGCGCGTGAGCGCGACGCTGTCGGCCTGTAGCAACGGCCCATGCGTGAGCCTCCCGGCCCGCCGTCGAACCTCCCGAACGAGCTCCCCTCGCAGGTCCTCGTGGGCGCGGTTCGCACGCTCCATGAAACCACCGCCCGACCACGCGGCGCGATGGGGGTCGGTCTCGCCGGTCCGCAGGTACCGCGCGACTTCGTCAGCGATGTTGGACTGAACCGTCACCGGCGCAGTCTACCCCGATAGCCCCGGAAGAACCGGGGCAGGGCACGTTGCACCCCCCAGAGCCTCACCGGCGCCCGGTCTTCCGCATCACCTTCTTGGTCGCGGTCGGTCGTTTCACCAGCGCCCCGTACGGTTCCTCGATGGGCGATATGAGGTCCACGCTGCTCGCCACAGCCGACGCTGTGTTGCGCCACTGCTGGATGAGCACATGCAGGGGCCGGAGCTCATCGATGGAGACGCAGGCCTTGGCCAAGACGGTGAATTCCTCCTCGAAGCGCAGACGGTCCCCGGCCGAGAACAGCGCCATCCAGGGGAACGCTCGCTCCAAACTCGGCCCCGGGTCGACCGCCCCAAACAACATGACCACCAGCCAGCCCCTTCCCGATGGCGCCTTCGGTGACCTGACGCGCCAGCGTGGTGCTCCCCGCACTGTGGCGCGCCAGGACAACGTGCACACCAGGACCGAAGCCACCGCCCAATGCGACGTCGATGCCGTCGGCGACGGTGGCGCTGGCGTACCCCAGCAGCTTCTCGGCGCCGCGGTGGCTACGACGTCCAGCGTCCCGGCTCAGGATCGCATCCGCCTTGCCAAAAGATTGTTTGCGCTAGCCTTTGCTGTATGCATCCCAGCCGCTGTTATTCTTTGTTGGCTTGATTTCCCAGGCAAACGAATTACCGGCACCGATTGAGATTAGCGACCGCAGGGCCTTACTTGCATTGTCAGAGTACTCGTACCCCCCCTCCATACTGACTTCGTATTGCTTGTTTCGCCAAGGCAAGGTCCCGTTTTCTTCGGAAAACCAGCGAATAAGATCTGCCTCGATGTGCCTATAGAGATCCGCCTTGGCTTTTCGAGCCACTTCCACGATTTTAATCTCAATAACGAGTTGTGGAATGCTGACAGCAAGTTCTGTAAGCCATTCCGCCGCATGTGTTTGGAGTCGGCTGTAGGCGTCTCCTTCTCCGATATAGAGAACTGGAGAAAATCCGTTCGGGTAACTAATCGAAACGTGTCCCCGCACACGGACCACGTAGACGCACTGGGTGGCTCTCTTCACGCTTGGCCACTGAGTTGCGATGATGTGCTTCATTAGCTTTTGAGCCACATCTGCTGAAACCTCGTTGCTCAAAGGAAAATCTACGAGAACGGGATCATGAAATGTGAGTTCGGATTCCTTGATTGGTGTCGGCATCAGTATTCTCCGGTTTGCGAACAGGTTTCTGGTGGCGCAGGGTGTGGCGCAGTGCGCGGCCTCGCCGTTCGTCTTGCTCGAACCATAGCCCCCACTCGGACCGCAGGCGAGTGAGGGTCCTCGCCGATGCCCCGGATGTCGATGTCGCGCCCGGTCAGGGTGTCCATCAGGACGCCGTTCAGTGCGATGTGTGCCGTCGCCACAAATTGATCGCACCCCGCGGGGTCGCCCGGATTGGTCGCGACGATGGTGGGCACCTGGGGCTCGTCTTCGGACTCGTCGAGGTTGATGTCGTTGTCGTCATTCATGATGAAGAGGAGCATAGCGGCACCATGCGACACGTTCTGTCGCAGTCGCGTTGGGCGCTACCGGGTGACCGACGTAACCCCCTCTGTCGTCGACGGGGCCTCGCCCAGACCGTCCGGGAGGAAAGTGAGACCCCAGCGTTTCAGGACCTCCACGGCATGGTCGCAGGCCGCGTTGCGCGTGTTGCAGGGCCCGGAGACCTCAACGACCTGGCCGGCGGTGTCCACCTCAACGGACGCGCGTTCGGCTCCGAGTTCGACGTGAAAGAGAAACGCATCTCCCATCGCAGCGGCGCGGGCTCGCGTGCCGATACAGTGATGCATTGATGCGCCCTCCTGGATGATCTCGCCCACCGTCGCGAGGAAACGACACCCAGGCACATCCGGGAGCGGTATCGGCGGCAACGCCGCAGGCGTCGCATCCTCCAGTGGGGTTGGACGATGCCGAGCCTGTGTTCGCCGCCGAGGTTGCGCTGCCACCAGCGCCGCGTCCACCAGCGCACCAAGGCCGCCGTGGGCCAGCACAGGGCCGGCACCGGCGACCAGCTCGGCAAAGGCGTGGACGTGTTCTTGGGGGAGGTCGCCATCAAGCGGGCGGGGGAGCCGTAGGGCACGACCGACGCGGGCGATGAGGTCTATGAGCTCCGCTTCACCGGCGCGCTGCAGGAGCAAGAGGTGCTGTTCGCGGTGCGGGGGGCGGCGGTAGGCCCGGTCCGCGAGGACCCGGAGGTGCAGCCTGCTCTTCACGGGCTGCTCAAGTGCGATTCGGCGGAGGGACCACAGGTCGGCGGCCCCTGCGTCGGCGAAGACGTCGAGGGTCTTGTTGACCGCCCGCCGAGCCACGCCGTCGGGCGAGAAGAGCCCGCGCCAGGCATCAAGCTGTGGGCTCAGCGCATCAACACCATCGGGCACCATGGTCTCCATGAGGAGCGTCTCGATGGACGCCGCCGCTATCGCCGCCGGTCGAAACCGAAGGATGTCCTGCCTGAAGAACCGGGCGTTGAGCACGGCTGGCGAGAACACCAGAGGCGTCCCACCAACCGAGTCCACGGCAACCTCGACGTCGTCGATGGTGTCGACCACCTGTCGGGCCGCACGGCGTAACGCCGCCACAACATGCTGCTCGACGACCTCATTCGAAGGTTTGCCGCGCACTTCCACAGGGGAGGCCGAAAAGAGGTCCGCCTGCAGGGCCCGCGTTCCGTTCCCCGCCGCGGAGCGAGCCGAAGAGACTGCCCACTGCAAGAGCTCGACCGCCGCGCACAGGCCAGCACGCGACGCGGCGAAGGAGCGACGGGTCCCGTCCCGCAGGTAGACATCAAGGCGGTGCTGGCCAGCATCGACGGTGGCGATGCTGCCCCGGGCGGCCTCGAAGCGAACCCCAGCCTGGAGCGGGTGGATGACCATCTGGCTGTATCGCCGAATGGTGCGACAGGATCTGTCGCCTGCAGTGGCGCGACACAGTGTTCTGACGGTCACGGGCGAGCGGCGAGTGCACGTCGCCTTGGCGGGGCTGCGCGCGCAATCCAACGCTGGTTATTGTCGTGGGTTTTCGTTTGTTTCGTTTACTGTCACCATCAGAAAATGCACAGTTCTCAACTCCAGACGAAGTCTCCGTCCTCACGGACGGCCTCTGAGGCTGAGGTTGCCCTGCGCGCGCTTTCGTCGGTCGATCGACGATCGCGGCGAATGCTCCGGGTGCGCGCTGACGATGCCGAGGAAGTCTCAGTTGTCGTTCCAGCGGAGGCCTTCGAGGTTCTCCTGGCCGTGCTCGCCCAGATGGCGAACGGCAACGCGGTCACGGTGATGCCGGTTCATGCTGAACTGACGACACAAGAGGCCGCAGACGTCCTCAATGTGTCGCGGCCACACCTTGTCAAGATCCTCGATGAAGGCTTCATCCCCCATCGATTGGTGGGGACCCATCGGCGCGTTTTGGTTGCGGATCTCCTTGCGTTCAAGCGGGCCGATGATGCCGCGCGCAAGACCGCCGCCGACGAACTCGTGGCCGAAGCCGAGAAGCTGGGACTCGGGTACTGAGATGGCTTTCGTCGTCGTCTATGACGCCTGCGTCCTCTTTCCGGCACCTCTCTGCGCCGTGATGTCGGCGCCGACGAGATGAGCGACCGCGCCGCCGTTGACGGCGACCCCTACGACGGTGGGCTGCCGGTGGAAGTCGGTCTCGATGTCGAGGTAGGCGTAGGGCATCGGTGGCTCCGTGGCATCGTCAGTGGACGAGACGGTCGAGGATGGTGTTGCCGTGCAGGCCGCTGGCGCCGCAGTACTGGCGCAGGGTCGCCGGGGAGTAGGTCCCGCCAAGGTGCTTCGCGGTCTTCTGCCAGAGCCAATCCCTGGTCGCGGTCGGGTGGGCGCGCTCAAGCTGCGCATGCACGGCCGCAACGCCACCGACGGTCACGACGTTGTCGAGGCCACGCCCAGCGAGGATGCGTGGGCGCTCGTCGCCAACGAAGATCGACGAGACAACGCGGCGCCCCATGTGATGCCAGTTGAAGGAGCGTCCGTCGTCCTGAAAGTGTGGCCGCTGCCGATTGAATTCGGGCAGGCGGCCGAAGCGGTCGACGAATTCGGCGATCACGAAGTGCTCGAGGTTGTGGATGTGCACCTCGTGGGTGGTCGCCGGCAGGATCACCGCGACCCGGTCGAAGTCTTTCGTCTGCCGGTGGGTCGATACCCGCATGAGCATGTCGTTGGTGCTCTTGCCGATGTAGACGATGTTCTTGTCCGCAGCGCTGCCATCGTAGAGGACGTAGACCCCAGGCCCGAGGAAGGCGCGCTCGAAGTTGCGGATGTGGTCATGGGCGTCGACGTGGGCGGTGATGGTCATCGCGGGCTCCGAGCACGCCGTCGGGGAATGCGGCGCGTACAGGCAGCGGACGGACGGCGTGGTCGCTGCGGACAACTCGTGGAGATCCACACACGCAGGGCCACGAAGCGCTGCGTGGCCGACTCTCCTGCACCTCACCACGATCTTTGGATTCAGACAGGGAAGCACGAGCGTTGGGCAGAAACCTGTACTGCACGAAAACGGGTCGAGCGCAAAGCGCCATTGGCGTTGCGTGCATCGGTTGGGCGAGTGTGGATCTCGTCCCGTCGCACGCTGGAGTCACGAACGATGAACGCTCTTCGCTGGCCGAATCCATTTCGTTTGATGACCTGGTCGGCAGATGCCTTCATTGAAGGGATGGCAACGTCTCGAGGAGTCATATTGAATCTCCTCGCGATTGGTCTTCTCGGAGTCCTATTCCTCGTCGACTGCAACGAACTCACGCCGCCACTGCCCCCACTCCCGGCAGACCACCACGCTCTTGCGATGGGAGAAGGTGGTCCCCTGGCAGGCGGCCGTTACGCGACAGCAGTACCCCAAGACGCTCTCCTCGCGGTCGCAAAGCCAGCGAGCCTCGAGATGGACGGAAAAAGATATGCGGTCGGAATCACCGGTGCTTCGCGAGATGAAATCTGGCTCGATGTCGGTCACCGCACTGTCGTAGTCTCGCAGTCGATCAGCCTCGGCCCGCCCGGACGACAAGACGACGCCGACGAACCGGGTCGTGCGTGGTGGTTCTTCGTGGGTGTGATGTTCCTCGCGTGGATCGCATACGGAAGCATCGAGAAGAGAGTCGTGACGGGGCGATGGGGGGCTGGCGCGTTGGATCTGGCGCGCGCAACCGAAGCGGTGGGCATGCTCCTGAGCTGCGGTGGACTACTGTTCTTCATCATCTTCGACGTGAAGATCGGAACGATATGGGCTCTGCTCCCGGTCGGTTGGTATTTCGGGTTGACATTCGCTCAATTCGAACGGCACCCCGCTTTTCTGACGGCTCTCGAAGGGCTGCGAGGTACCAGCGAGTCCGGGCTCGACGGGATCGTGCCGAAAGGGGGGCGGTGGCGTCTGTCACTCGAACACTGGGAGGTACTGTCTCGAATCGACAGGGAGAAAGGCGATATAATTCGACAACTCATCGTCATTGGCGTCAGGCCCGTTCCGATTCTGAACTCGCTTGCTGCAAAGAGCGGTGCCGATCGCGCGAACGATGGAGACTTATACGCAGCGGAGTTGCAACAGCACCGCGAGCACAACGAACGGTGCGTCGAGCGCCTGAAGATCTGTATCGATCTCGGTCTACTTGTGCTCACCGCCGATCGACTGCAACTGACTCTGTTGGCGCGGGAGCAGCTCGCTCTGCCGACGATGTTACTCTTACCGCGCATGCCGGAGCATGCCCGCGCGCAGCTCGCCCGCGCAACTGCCGATTTGCAGCGCGGCGAA
The DNA here is from genome assembly GCA_903952805.1 of uncultured Myxococcales bacterium. Classification (GTDB taxonomy): domain Bacteria; phylum Myxococcota; class UBA727; order UBA727; family VGSZ01; genus VGSZ01. Next base: position 10,545 of record CAJBHN010001033.1, read on the forward strand.
GCGCTATCGGCGGCGTCATTGTGTGGCGGGATCCTGGAGGGGCTCTCGAAACACGTCGTGAAGCAATGCCTGAAGTCTGACATTTCTGCAGGGGAGCTGCAGCGAGCAATGAAGGACCGGAGGATCCGATGGTCGAATCTCGAGCAGGCAGAGCTCGGCACCCTCTCACTCGTCCTTGGCGAACTGTTCGGCGAACAACGCTCCACCTTGCCTCTGAGTGATTTCGGCGAAATCGCCCAGACCCACCCGCGCCTTGAGTTCGGGCGCACGCTCGGTGCGATGCTAAAAGCGGCAGCGCCAATCCGGAACTCGTTCGCTCACGCGAATAAATCCGTGGACCAGAGCAAGGAAACCCTGTTGGCGTTCCGCCTGCTCCAGTTGACGCGCGTCTTCGGTGAAATCGTCGCAGAGCTCGTGCCGGGCGAAGATCCATCTCCCGACGCGCTCGTCGAGCAGAACTCGCCTGCCCCCCCAGGCGGCGAGCCATCCGCCCGGGGAGCCGACCAGCGCGCAGGCCACGGGGACGTCAGGTAGGCCTGAACGGGCGCGGCCTGGGCAAGAC
>CAJBHN010001034.1 GCA_903952805.1 uncultured Myxococcales bacterium
ATCGTCGTCGTCGTCGGCCTGCCCCTGGTCTGGCTGGGCGGCGGACCACTGGCGGCCCTGTTGGCCGATGGTTGGGGTGCCCCACTGCCGGGCAAGGGCCTGCTGCCGCCGGCGTGGGTCAACGGCGCCACCTTTCCGCCCCTCGTCGTCACCAACGTGCTGCAGCATCCCCAGGGTCTGGCGATGCCGGTGGTCTGTGCGCTGCTGCTGCTGCTCGCCGCGCGCCGCACCGCGGGACGGGTGGCGGTGGCCAGCGTGGCGGTCGTGCTGCTGAGCCGGGTGCAGATCGTGTTTTGCGCGTGGAGCGGATTGATCCTTGCCATGGTCGTCATCGTCGACGTCGCTGTGCTCGTCTTCCGCCACCGGACCCAGCGGGGCGATTGGCTGCAACTCGCCATGGTGGGTGCCGCCGGCGCCGCCAGCCTGCGGCTCGGCGGTTTGAGTGTCGCTGCAGGCAACGCCGTCGTCCTGGGCGCCGGCTACTTCGGCAGCGACGGCATGTGGGCCCTGGTGCGAGTGCCACTCACCCTGGGCGCGGCGTTGGTGGCTCTTCCAGGAGCTGTGTGGCTCGCCAGACGGGCTGCCGGCCCGGTAACGTCGCTATTGCGCGCCTTGGGCTTGGCGAGCTCTGGGGCCATCCTGGTGGCTCTGGTGGCCACCTATGAGCGTTCCTGGGACATCGTGAAGTTCTTTGGCGTCGGCCTGTTCTTCGGTCACGTGGTGCTGGCGGTGGCCGTGGGGGCGCTGCTGAAGCGGGGAGCGCGCACCCGCGTGTTCGTGGCCGCGATGCTGGCGCTGTCGTGCTGGTCAGGGGCTTTCTGGCTGCTGCGTCACGGCCCCCTGCAAGGCCTGGTCGCCCCCGCCGCGCGCGAGTTTCCCCCCGACCCCTGGGCCGTCAGCGTCGACGAAGCCTGCGGCAGCGCCGTCAATGGCCGCAGCCCGGTGCTGTCGAGCCGCCTGAGCCTCAGCCAGGTGGGCTGGTTGGTGCCAGGCACCCCCTGGCGTCACAGCCGCGACACCGTGGCCCTCTTCATCGACCGAGAGGCCGCCGACCGCCAGACCGCCGACCGCGACCGAGCATTGCAGGCCCTGACCCGAACCGATGCCGACGCCGCCGGCATCGTCGACGACGCCATGGCCGCCCTCGGCACCAGATTCGTGGTCGTCGATGAGCGCGCCGAACAGCGCTTGCAGCAAGGGCTGCGGCGCTTCGCCCTTCGGTGTCGCGCCCCCCATGGCGCGGTCTATGATCGTCGCGATGAATGACTCGTCCCGGCCGCCCTGGTCCCGGCGCGCCGTCGTGGTCGCTGGCGTGGTCGTGTTTGTCATCGCGGCCGTCCTGCGCGTGGCCCTCGTCAACACGGCCCGTTTCGGTGGCGACGAGGCGCTGTTTTTTCGGCTCAGTATGGACATCATCGAAGGCCGCAGCCTGCCCCTGCTGGGCACGCCCATCAGCGAGGGGGCGGCCCGACTGCCCGGTCCGGCGTTTCATTTTCTGATGGCGCTGCCACTCCTGCTGTCGCGCTCCCCCGAGGCCCAATACCTGTTCACGGAATTGCTGGGGGCCGCCACCGTTGTGGTCCTGTGGGCATCCCTCCGTCGACCATTCGGCGAGAAGCCAGCAGTGCTGACGGCGCTGTTTGCTGCCTGCTCGCCGTGGGCGGCCCTGATGGCGGACCGCACCTGGAACCCCAACGTCCTGCCCTTTTTCATTGCCGTCTCCCTGTGGTGTGCGTGGCGCCTGCGCGCGAATCATGCGAGCCGCGCCGCCGTCGTTCTGTGGCCCACCATGGCGGTGATGGCCCAAATCCACATGTCAGCCCCCGTGGCGTGGGTCGCCATCCTCGTCGTCGTTGGCGCCGAGGCCCTTCGCAGCGGCACAGACCGCGATCACCGCTGGCTTCACTTGCTGGGGCTGGGCCTGTGCCTGCTGCTCTACGTTCCCCTCGCCATCCACGAGGTGCAAACCGGCTTCGGCAATACGCGCAGCCTGCTCACCGAGACGATCGGTCGCCGTGGTGGCCAACGGATGCCGTGGAGCTTCTTGTGGTCCCCCGTGTACGCGCTGCGCTTCCTGACGCTCGACGTCACCTACCACGAACTGACGGGCTATTGGGGCGGGCCCGATGAATGGCGCTGCGTGCGGGCTCTCGTCGACGGCACCGTCCCCCGCCCCTTCCACCCCCTGCGTGCCCTCGCGATGGCGTCGTCGCTGCTGCTGATGATCGGCACGCTCATCACCGCCGTGGCTTCCGCCTGGCGTAGCCCGGGGTCGGCCCGCACCGTCGTCATGGCCGCCATCGCCGCCGTCGTCGCGAACCTGGTGCTGATGGGGCTGACCGCCAAGCAGGTCTTTGGGCACTATGTGTTCAATCAATATCTGCCGATGGTGATGCTGCTGGCGGTGCCGTTCGCGACGACGGCCGAGCACGCCTGGCCCCGGCGCCTGCTGCAGGCCCTGCTCTTCATCACCTGCCTGGGTGGCATGGAGGCCACCCTGTCGGTCAGCCGCCATGTCGACGCCAAGATTGGCCTCGCCGTCCACCGCCGCGCCAGCGCCGTCATCCAACGCGACGCCGACAGCGCCGGCCTCCCACAGCGCACGCCCATCCGCCTGGATTTCGTTGGCCTGCGCTCATCGCTGTACGACTGGCATGTCTTCGGCACCCGCGCCCTGAAGCTGCCCTGGCACTTCGATACCCACGCCAGCCAGCGTCGCTATGCCTTGACCCCGGTCGGCGTCAAACGCCCACCCCATGCTCGCGGCGACCCGATCGATGTCGGCCATGCCTGGCTGTGGCGCCTGTGAACACGCTGGGGATCTCCACGACATCGCCGACGTCGCCGACGTCGCCGACATCGACGACATCGACGACACCGACGACATCGACGGCGCGCGACGTCCTCGTGGTCTTCGCCATCTCCTTGCTGGTCACGGTGCCGCTGGTCGTTGTGCATTTTCCGATGGGCCAGGACCTGCCTGCCCACATCGAAACCGCCGCCCAAATTCTGGCCCTGTGGCGCGACGACGACGTCGTCGGCGCTCGGTACCTGCTGCACCAACTCCCCTGGCCAAACGCCCTGCCCACCATGGTGCTGGCAGCGCTGATGACCGTGATGGATGCTCTGCCCGCCGCCCGGCTGCTCACGGGCGTGGGGCTCGCGCTGTGGCCGACGTCGCTGGCGCTGCTGTGTGCGCGCCTGGGTCGCGCACCACTGTGGGCGTTGCTGGCCCTGCCCACGACGTATGACCTCGCCTTCGCCTATGGTTTCTTCCACTTCGTCGTCGGCAAACCGCTGTGGACGCTCGTGATCGCCCACGCAGCCCACGCAGCCCGCACCGACCGACGCGGCCCGTACGTGCTGCTCGCACTGCTGCTGCCGCTGCTGTTTTGCACCCACCTGCTGCTGGGTCTCTCGGCCGCCGCGCTGGCCGTCATCGTCGTGCTGGTGCTGGCGGACAGCTGGCGCCGTCGATGGGCGGGGCTGGTGGCATGCCTCGTTGGGACCCTGCCTGCCCTGATGTGGATGCAGAGCCAACCGCCCACACCGGCCGGCACCGCCGTCATGCTTCCCCTCGACCAGGCCGTCGATCGCCTGTGGGCCAATCTTGGCGACCTCGCCGCCGACAGCAGCGACGCCCTTCCCTGGCAGGTGGCCGGAGTCATCATCGTCGTCGCGGTCGTCGTCATGGTCGTGAGGCCGGAGCCCCGCCGGCGCTGGCTGACCCGCGACTCGCTGCTGCTGGTGCTGCTGGGCACGCTCACCCTGCTCTTTGCTCTGCTGGGCCCCATTCGCACCGCCCAGGCCAGCGTCGTCGCCGAGCGCTTCTCGTCGTTGGGCGTGGCCGTGTTGGTCTTGCTGCCTCCCGTCGTCACCAGCGGCCGGCGGTCAAGCCGCCGGGCCTTGATGGCTGTGGGCGTCGTCATCGCTGTCC
>CAJBHN010001035.1 GCA_903952805.1 uncultured Myxococcales bacterium
CCATCTCGGGGCACACGCGATTCTCGTGGTGGCCCACGGACACTGATCAGTGATCATTCGGGATCACATCCGCGCGCTCCTTGAACAAGCGCTCCAGGGAGAGTCCAATGTATATTTCCTCCGCTTGGTCCGAAATGGCGTGTCGACCCTGGGGGTGCCAGGTCACGGCTCGGTCGCTGGCTTGGGAACTGACGCAAGCAAGTCAACCGAAATGGTGTCGTCACCTTCAGCGAGGACGTTGTCGGCGTCCGTCACAATCTCGAGGGTGGCGACGGCGGCGCCGGGCGCGATCGGGATGACCGTCAATGGGATCTCGGTTCGCGTGCCAGGCACGACGACAGTGGGCGGTGCAACGTCCAGGAAGAAGGCAGCCACCGGCGTCCCGACCGGCGACTTCACTGACACGTCGATCTCGACGGGGAGATTGCTGTCGTTCGCGAGAAAGATGCTCGATTGGACGGTGTCATTGAGCACGCCGAAATCACCCTGGCACTCCGCAATCCCCCCAAGGAGGAAGCCATTGGTGACTTTCGCATCCCGAGCGCAGGCGTCGACCAACAGGCGTGACGTCAAGCAGATGGAATTGGGTGCGCAACTTTCGCGGACTGGGCCACACCCGGCTGCCAGCAGCGTCGTCACGGCGATCGCTAATGGTGCGAGGAGGAGGAGGAGGTTGGCCATTGCGGAATCCATTGTGCTCACGTCTTGGGCATCATTGGCCAACAACGCATTTCTTCGCGACGCAGATGGGCCGATGGTCGGCGGAGCAGGGGAGAACCTCAACACAGCCAAAGATGTGCTCTGCGAAAGGCGGTGAATCAAGGCAAAGCGTTTCACGCTCCGCATTCTCGAGGGCATCAAAGAAGGAACAAGCCAACTCGGCCGAAACCGCCGCACAGCTCGAAAGGCCGTATCCGCCGGGGGAGACGCAGCCGAGGTCGAAGTCGACGGCGATGCAGTCTCCATCCGTCTGGCAACCGTCGTATTCGACAACCGTCAGGTTGAGCAGGTCTCGGGCAGTCTCGAGGTCATTGGCGCACGTGAGTTCGAGGTCGACCGAGACGTTGAAGTCGAAATCTTCACGAACCGTCCCGCAGGCAGCGTAACTCGCAGGCTGGGCGCAGGTGCCACCGACGCATGTATCCCCACCGCACTCGACGTCGTCAATGCAAGGCCCTTCGCCCCTTCGCCTTCGCCTGTTTGGCGCTCGGAGACGACGCCGCCTCAACCAACGCTGGGCAGCAGACAGACAATGGTCAAAACGAATGCAAAGCGAAGGTTGACGGGTTTCTCGGCGCCAACGCCCACGACGGTAAGCAGAGCAGTGAGGACGGTCGATGGCGCGGGCATGAAATTCCTTCGGGCTCGGCAACCCTGTGAATGCTCAGCGTTGGCGGCGGCGCCGACCGAGGCCCAGCATCAGCAAGGCGAAGAACGTCGGGGCACCCGCGCCTGCGTGCAGCGCTTCGGCGGAGGCGTCGCAGTTGAACGTACACACATGGGCATCGTCGATGCGGGGGCTCAGTGACCCTGCGACTTGATCAGTCAGCGACCTGCGCGTCGCAGAGCGTGCCCTCCCAACCTGGCCGACAGACACACTGGTAGGTCTCCAGCGCCGGGAGGCCGCCGCCCAGGTAACGCCCGGCGCAGGCGCCGTTGTCGCCGCAGTCCGGGCACCGCGCGTCGAACTCGGCCTCCCAGCTTGCGTAGGGGTAGTCGCCCTCCCAGGTCGCCGTCAGGTCTGGAAGCGTGTCGCAGCTCAAGCCAGGCATCTTCGCGTGCTTGTTGGCGGCGGGGCCGCAGGCGCCTCGACCCCACATGTTCTCGTCGAAGTCCCCGGCCGCGTAGAAGCTTCGGTCGTGGTACGACGAGATGGTGTCGGGTCCTTCATCGTTGCAATCCCGGCCGCTGACCTCGAGGTGGAGGAACTCTTCGCCCCAGCGATTGCTCACTGCCAGATCGGAATAGTCGATGACCCAGCTGGGATCGAGATCAGCGTCACCGACGCCGTCGTTGGTCGTGTCCAGTGAAACGTCGTAGAGGTAGTTGCGGTAGAGGTATGGACCAGCTTGTCGCGGGACAGAGGAGATCACGGGGACGACGGGGATCGAAAAGCCTTGTCTGTCGTCAGTGATGCGCACCGGCGGCACCACCTGGCTGGCGAGCTGCTGCCCGCGATTGCCATCGTCATCCCGCTCATAGACCGTAACCACCAGCCGACTCCCAGAATCTGCGGCCTGGAGGTCAAAGGCGTCACGCGTGAAGATCTTGAGGGCGCGCAGCGGCGCGCTGCACAGGATGCCGTCGCTGTATCGGTCGCCGACGTCTTCACCGTCGTAGGTCACGTCGCTGGCCCGGTCACACCCCGCGCCGGGCAGGTCGAGCAGGTAGTCAAAGTTACCCGCCACCACTGAATTGTAGTCAGGCGGGAAGAAGGCGAACGTTGCCCCCTGTGCCTTGGCCGCGATGTTGTCCGGTGAGAGCGTGAAGATGCCGCCGTCGTTGGTCTCTCCATTGTTGATGTCGAAGTCCACCCACGTATTGCGAGGGTCCAGCCACTTGATGTCATGCAGGACATACTGCGGCATGCAGAGGTACCCCGTGACCCCCACGTCACAGTGGTGATTGGCGCGGAAGCCGTAGTCGACGAAGGTGGAGTTCTCGATGATGAAGGCGCCCATGGCGTCCGGGAGGTCTGCGCTGCCGTCTTCATAGTAGGAGTCGGAGATGTGCGCCGAGCACCCGTCCTGGGCCGTCTTGGTCTCCTTCCAGTAGATGGAGTTCAAGTTGTCGACGTTGACGTGCCGCTTGTACTGGATGTCACCCGCGTCGTACTGCCCCACAAAGGCGTTGCCGTAGTCGAAGTGGTTCAAGATGACTGACGTCAGGCCCATGTCATCGCCGGCGTCATCGTAGGCCGGGCAGTCATGACTCCATTGGTTGCCGACCCGTGTCGCGTTGGTGAAGCCCATCTCCTCGATCGACTGGTTCGTCGTCTGTCGAGGGAAGTTGCTGTTGAGCAGATAGGTCCCAAAACGACCGTTGGAGTGGAAGGTGTTGCCCTCCCAGACGCCGATGGGGACGTTGCTCCCGCAGATCGCGCCCCGCGACGGCCCTTGCCCGTCGCCAGCCTCGTTGAACATGCCGTTGAAGTGGTTGGCCATCCGGTTGCCGACCATCAGGTTGTTCGGGCTCTCCATGTAGATGCCGGACTGGTTCAACGACGTGTCGGCCTGCTCGTTCGATGTGCCGGGCAGCGTGCAGCCGTTGTTGGCCCGCGCGCAGATGCCAACGTTGTAGGCGATGGTGTTGAGCATCTCGTTTCCGTCCTCGACGTAGAGGTTCGCCCCACGAACGTCGTAGAAGACGTTGGATTCAACGAGCGCGTGATGCGTCGAATGGATGATCTGACCGCGGTGCATCGAAAACTCGACCGCGTTGTTTCGGGAGATGCAACTCGAGCCGCCCTGCCCGTCGCTGCAGTCATCCATGTGGTGGAAGTGCAGGCAGTACTTGCCTTCGACCCCCCGTTGGCCGCACTTCTCGACGCGGACGTTCGCCATCTCCGAGAAGTCGGCGTGCTCGGACGCGGTGTGCAGGCCCGTCGTGCACGACGTCCGACTCCCGTTGCACAGGCAGCCTTGCGTCGAGATGTCACCGTTCACGGACTCCTCGAGGTCGTTGCTGCAGGGGACCTCCTCAAAGTCGTCACCGGTGATGGTGATGTTGCGGCTGAGGTTGATCACCTCTGCAGCGCGCAAGGACGCGTTCTTTTGCCCAATGAAGGTGCGATTGGCGATGTGGGTCGACGTGCCGCTGCTCAGCGCGTCGAGGTAGAGCGTTCCGTCATGCCCCCGGCCGGTGATGAAGAAGGCCTGGGCGTTGTCATCCATGCCGCTCTCAGTGGGCGCGACAGCGATGCGATCGCCGATCTGCCAGCCCATCTCGATCGGGTCGTGCATGAGACGGATGCTCCATGAGCCGGGCTCCAGGGGTTCGGCCAGCAGGGACCAGGTCCGCCTGAGCTCGCGACCGACGACGCTCAAGTGGCTGTTCCCGGACACCGCGCCGAAGGCCCGGGTGCGGAGCTCATCGTGCGTGGCGCCGTTGTTCATGAGGTAGATCCAGGCGCGCTTGTGGCGATCCTGCAAGGACATCTCCCAAAAGCCGC
>CAJBHN010001036.1 GCA_903952805.1 uncultured Myxococcales bacterium
CGCCCTTGGTGACCAGGTGATGTCGGCGTGATCCGATCAACATGCGGTGATGGTGGCAGATCAGGCCGGCGCTGTGCGTCCTCGACATGGAGGATGTCGTCGACCAAGGCCGCAGGCCGCTATGAACCACGCGGAAGATTTCCGACCAGCGGCCTCAACCAACACCTCCGCCGACAACAGAGTCCCGGCCCGCTGATGTCGCTCAGCCCCATGCTCAGCCCTTGAGGTATTTGGCGGCGTCGCCGTCGAGGAGCCAGCGGACCGTCTGCCCACGGCGAGCCGCGATGGCGGCGGGCAGCGCACTGTCAGGGTTGACGATGGCGTCGCGCGCGGCCTCGGCCTTGGACGCCCCCGCCACCAGGAACCACAACGCCCGGGCTCGCGCCAATGCCTGCATCGTCAACGTCACCCGCGACGATGGTGGCTTGGGCGAGTCGATGATGGGCGCCACCAGGCGGCGCTCCTCGCCGAGCAGGGCGTGGCCTGGAAAGAGCGAGCAGATGTGGCCGTCGGGGCCCATGCCCACATGCACGACGTCGAGAGCACCCGTGCCCTCGGTGACGCGCAGCAGCTCGGCTTCATAGGCAAGGGCCGCGACGTCGGCGTCGTCTTCGCCGCGCATGCGGTGGATGTTGGACTCGGGGATGGCAGCCTTGCTCAAGAAGGTGGCATGGGCGAGGTGGTAGTTGGAGTCAGCGTGTTCTTTGGGCACCGAGCGCTCGTCGCCAAAGAAGACATGGACCTTGTCCCAGGGCAGGCCAGCCTGGGCGAGCACCGGATACAGCACCGTCGCCGCCGACCCACCGGTCAGCGCCATGGTGAAGAGGCCACGACGGGCGATGGCTTCGGTGGCGGCCTGGATGGTCAGGTCGACAAGTTCAGCGGCGAGGGCGTCTGGGGAGGCGAAAACAGCGCGGTGGGTGCTCATGGACCGTGGGCTTAGCGCGCGCGACACACAGGCGTCGATCACCCGCCCCGAGCGCCGCGCCCGGGACGCAAGACGCGACCACCTTCACCCACACTCGACCAGCCCCACCGACATCTCGCACCGGAACCGACAAGACCGAGGCTGTCAGGCGCGCTGCCGCGTGCCCTGCCGCAGCGAAAGCGTCGGCGCACTCAACGCGACCCGGGCAGCGCTGACGTCAGCCCTGCTCCGGATCGAGGCCCTTGACGCGCTCGTCGACAAGGAGCTTGTCGCTGGCCTTGCTGCGGCGTCGACGAACAAAGAGATCGGGGCGCAGCCGCCGCGTCAACAGCAGGCCATCTTTGTGGCGGGCCTGGTCGATGCGCTTGTGGTCCCCCGACAGCAGCACCGCCGGCAGCTTGTGGCCCTCAAAGACCACCGGCCTCGTATAGTGCCGGTGCTCAAGCAGGCCGTCGCTGCCGTGCGATTCGCAGTCGGTGCTGGCGTCGTTGCCCAGCACCCCCGGCAACAGGCGAGCGACGGCGTCGACGACGACCATGGCCGACAGCTCGCCGCCGGTCAGCACGATGTCGCCGATGCTCGTGAGGCCGACGTCGATCTCGGCGCCGTAGTCGGCTTCAAAGCAGCGGTGGTCGAAGCCCTCGTAGCGGCCGCACACGACGATCAAGTGCCGGGTGGTGGTCGACAGCGTCCGCGCGGTCTGCTGGGAAAACACGGGCCCACGGGCGTCGAGGAAGCGCACCCGGGTCAGGGCGGGGGCGATGCCGGCGGCGACTCCGACGGCGATGGCGGCTCGGACCGCGGCGGTGACGACGTCGACCTTCAGCACCATGCCGGCGCCGCCACCAGCGGGGCTGTCGTCGACGCTCTTGTGTTTGTCGGTGGCGAAGTCTCGCAGCTGCAGGGTGCGCACGGTGAGGGCGCCATCGCTTTGGGCCCGACCAAGGATGCTCGCGCCACACACCGCGTGGATCATGTCAGGAAAAAGGGTGATGACGGTGAAGAGCATGGCCCAGGCGCCGTAGTTGGCCCACGCGCCGTAGTGCTCTGCCACGCACTCGCTCTGCAGCCGCTCGTTGGCCTCCACCAGCATGTGGATGAAGGCGGTACTCAGGATGGTGCCGATTCCGAAG
>CAJBHN010001037.1 GCA_903952805.1 uncultured Myxococcales bacterium
AGACGTAGGTGATGTCCGTGACCCAGACGCGGTTCGGTTCGTCGACGTGGAAGTCGCGCTCGAGCAGGTTGTCGGCAATCGGGAACGCGTGCTTCGAATTGTAGTTGCCCCCGCAATACCGGGCCGGTGGTGTGACTTGTGAAGAGTTACCTCGAGTTCTCGCGCGCCCGAAGCCGGTCGCGCAAGCCCTCGAGGTTCAAGGGGAAGAAGAAGGCGTCAAGCCACACCCTGTCGACGTCGGAACGACCTTGGGGAGCGCATCCCCAAGCGGCTGTGCGGCCTGACCTCGTTGTAGTCGTCAAAGCAGGCCTGAAGGCGGGCCAAGACGGTGGCCGCGTCGGGGTTCTTTTTCACGTGGACGTAATCCCGTTTGAAGGTCTTCACGAATGCCTCGGCCATGCCATTGGATTCGGGGGAATAGGCCGGCGTGTTCACGACGAGGAGACCCGCCCGCGCGCCAAAGCGGCGAGTTTCTTCGGCGACAAACGGGGGGCCGTTGTCCGAGAGCCATTCCACCGGATGCGATGTGGCGACAGAGCCCGCGCCGAAACGATGCTCGATGGTCTCTGCCATCAAGTCGCGGATGGTCTCGCCGGTGGGATGCGACGTCGACGCCCGAAATGCCATGGCCTCCCGGTCGCAACAGTCGAGGCTGAAAACGACATGAACCTTTTCACCATTCCAGCAGCGAATCTCGAAGCCGTCGCTGCACCAGCGCAGGTCGCTCTTCAACGTCGTCACCTTGCCATCGTGGCGCAGTGTGGGGCGGCCGGTATGTCGGGCCAACAGCAGACCGTGTTCGCGCATCAGCCGGTAGGTGCGCTTGTGATTCACGCGCTGCCCGGCTGCGACATCGGTGTTCAGCATCGCCGTGACGAATCGGTAGCCATAGGACGGTCGCTCAGACACGTGGCTGCGGATGCGGCCCAAAAGTTCTTCGTCGCCCGGTGCGGCACGCGGCACGTGCTGCACCTCGTCGGCCGGTGCGACTGGCGCCTCGGCTCGCTTCACAGCATCGGCCAAGGCAGACCTCGACACTCCAAACGCTGCTGCAACGCGCCTCATCGGGAACCGCCCTTTCCCGACGACGAGCGCGGCAGCAGCAACCCTTTTCCCCGGGCAAGCTCGATTCCCTCTTTGAGGATTTCGGCTTCCATCGTCTTTTTGCCGAGAAGGCGCTCAAGCTCCCTGACCTTCGCCCGCAGGTCCTTGACCTCGGTCTCGGCGACGACGCGCTCGTCGGCCTCAAGCCCGGCCAGAGCGCCTTCGTCCTGCATGTGCTTCCAGCGGAACACCAGGGACGGCGAAATGCCGTACCGCCTGGCGACCGCCGAAATGCTGCTGTCAGGCGCCTTGGCCTGCTCCAGCAGGCTCAGCGTCTGCTTCTGCTCGGTCGTGAAGCGCCGCCGCTGGCCGCTTCGGGGTGGGTCAAAGGTCTCGACGATGGGTGTCTTTGTAACAGTCATATGTCCGTCCTATGCCTTAGCGCGATGGACCGGTTTTTCGGGGGGCTACTCCACGGCGCTGCATCGCCTCAAGGTCACGGAGCTGGAACGGCAGCCCGTCAGCCTCACGCGGGGTCAGCCGCGCCGACCAAAGCCCCTGCCGAATGGTCGCTTCGACGTCGATGCGGCGGCCATCGCGAGGGCGGGCGGCGACATCGCGCTCGAAGCCAACGCCATCGGCGCGGCCGACGGCGCCGCCGTCACAGCCAACGCGACCGTCGTCTCGACGGTCGTTGCCGTGGGCGGCGGCAGGCAAGGCAAGAGTGAGGACGGCGACGGCGACGGGCGTGTGCATGGCGTTTTGGGCCTCCAGCCAGGGAGACCCGCGGCTGTGCCGGCCGTAAACGTCAATGATGACGACATCGTGAGCGGTGGCGCACGCCTCCTCGATGAATATTGTGCCACGAGCTGTTGATGTCGAGCGCGGCGCCACGATGGAGATCAGAACAACGAGGCGCACCAGTGCAAGAGAGGCCGTCAAGCCCAACGGCGCATGGATCGCGGCGTCACGGGATCAGCGCACGATGGGCAGGCTCTCAGCAGCGCTGACGTCGCGGGCGGCATCGGCGTCGGCCTTCATGGCCGCTCTCTCGGCCCTCAACACCCAAGCCGCCACCGAGAACAGAAAGATCAGCGGCACCAGGGAAAGAAAAATGGTCGAGCCCAAGAGCGCATTGGTCGTGGCGTCGCGGGGGTCGACGCAGGATGGACAGGCCAGTGCACTGCTTGACCACGTCACCACACCGACGGCGGCAGGCAGGAGCAGCGCACGTGAGACGGCCATGCGGTTCACAGGTACACCATGACGTAGAGCACCGGCCAGATGAGGACGACGAACGACCAGAAGACCTGGGCCGCCCGCAACTGCGCCAGCGTGGCCGTGCCCTGCACCAGCCGCCTGACGACGGTCAGCAATCCAACCAGGCCGCCGATGATGTGGAGGCCATGGGTGCCCACAATCAGATAAAAGAACGACGCGTGGGCGGAGCGCTGCATGTTCAGGCCCTGGGACAAGAGCCCGACCCACTCATAGCCCTGGACGGCAACGAAGACCCCCCCAAGTGTGCAGCCAGCGATAGCGAGGACCACCGCCTGCTTGTTCTTGTGGAACGCGCGCACGGCCAGCCACAACAGCAGGCCGGAAACAAGCAAGACGACCGTGTTGGCTGCGGTGGACTCGACAGGCAACCGCGGTTGGTCCGGCGGTGGCCAGATGGCCATCGGGACCTTCGCGCGGGCGATGTTGTAGGCGGACATCAGGCCCGAGAAGAACATCACCTCGGCGCCGATGAAAATCAGAACGCCGAGGACGGCGGGCTCGAGGAAACGCGGCTTTGCCAGGGTTGCTGGTCGCGAGAGCTGGGGACTTACGGCGGCAGAAGTCATGTCCCTACCCTAGGAGTCAGACCTGCCTCTCGCAAGGCAGGTCCGACGACGTCACGGTGCAGGAGGCAGAGCTGCCGCAGGGGCGGGCGTCGGCGCTGGCGGAGCCGCGAGTTCCTGGGCGACGGACTTCATGGCGGCGTCCAGGCCCTCGAGCTTCTTGGCTGCCTCTTCGCGACGCGTCTTGAGGTCTTCACTCTCATGGGTCTCGCCGTGCTCGGCGTGGTGGCCATGGTCCGCAACCGTGAGGTCGTGGCGAGCGATCTCATTGATGGCGCCGACGTTGACCCAGTTGGTGCCCTCATGCTTGAGGATGTCTGGGGCTATGGCGAAGAAGAACAAAGCCAGGAAACCGAGCGACGTGGTCAGGAAGTACACGACCCAACGCTTCTCGACGTCGAGATGCATGAATCGTGAACAGACAATGACCGCCTTGACCACGGCGATACCAAAGGCGGTGATCAAGGTCAGTGCACGAATCTCCGCCATGGGTCCCACAATCGAGACGATCAGCAGAGCCATAAGGATGCCCCACGTCTTGATGTAAAAGCTTGGCGGATGGACGTGCTCTTCATGGCCGTCGGCGCCATGGCTGTGGGCGTGGTCGCCGTGGTGATCATGAGCAGCAGGAGCTGAAGCAGTCATCGGAGACTCACTTGGCGATGTAGAGGAGGGGGAAGAGGAAAATCCAGACAACGTCGACAAAGTGCCAGTAGATCCCGACGTACTCCACGCGCTGCAGCTCTTTGCCCTTGGCGGCGTCGACGGCGACGACGCCCATGGCGATGGAGCCGGCAATCACGTGGGCCGCATGCAAGCCGGCGGCGCAGTAATAGAAAGACCAGAAACCAGACTTCGTCAGCGTGAATCCAAGCTGAATCTCGTGAGTCCATTCAAAGGACTTGATGACGAGGAACATGCAGGCGCCGAGAATGGTCAGCCACAGAAAGCGCGCGGCCCGCTTTCCGTTACCGGTCTGGGCCGCCTGGTGGGCAAGTACCGCCGACAGCGACGACGTCAACAACACGAAGGTGTTGATGGCGCCGGCCAGCGTGTTGGTATTGGCCGCCTCGATGGCCCACTCGGGGTGTCCATTGCGGTGGATGATATAGCCGACGAGCAGACCGCCGAAGATGACGATCTCGGAGGCGAGCAGCCACCACATCGCAAGGCGACCAACGGGTACGCCCGCGGCAGTGCGGAGGGTGGCAATGGGCTTGGCGTGGGCCATGGGTCGTAATCCTCGATCTGATGAAGTTCGCACGCTTCTTCGGCGCCCTTCTCCGGCTGGCACCGGAGAAGGCGGAAGTCAGGCCTGTTTGTCGGCGTCGGGAGGCTCGCTCTGGGGCCAGAAATCGCTCTCGCGGTCGGGGAGGCTGTACTCGTAGGGACCACGGTAGACCGTCGGCATCACCGCGAAGTTGCCATGTCCCGGGGGTGAGGGCGCCGTCCACTCGAGGGTATTGCTCTTCCACGGGTTCGGACCGCAGTTCTCCTGCTTCGACAAGGCCGTTTTGATGAGATTCATCAGGAAGATAACCTGGGCGCTGAGCATGATCAGCAAGCCGACCGTCGCCATGATTCGCAGGTCTTGCATGATGCCGTTCTTCACCAGGTCGGGGAAGTGGCTGTAGTTGTAGATGCGGCGATGGTCTCCCCACATGCCCGTGAAGAACAGAGGGATGAAGATCATGTTGAAGCCAAGGATCGTGATCCAAAAATGAATCTTGCCCAGGGTTTCGTTGAGCATCTTGCCGTACATCTTCGGGAACCAATACGTGAAGCCCATGAAAAAGCCGATGATGGCAATGGGTACAAACGTGTAGTGGAAGTGGGCGACCACGAAATACGTATCGTGGAAGTAGATGTCCGCGCCGGAGGCGCCGAGGAAGATGCCGGTCACTCCGCCGAGGAGGAACTCGGCCACGAAGGCCAGACCCCACAGCATCGGCACCTTCAGGCGGATGGAGCCGCCGTACAACGTCGCGATGTAGAGGAAGCACATTTCGGCAATTGGTACCGAGATGATGAGGGTGGTCACCGTAAAGACGTTGGCCATGCGCGGGTCAATACCGGCAATGAACTGGTGGTGAGCCCACACGAAGAAGCTGATGATGCCGGTGGCAAATACCGTGTAGAGGAGCGTCTTGTAGGCGAACAGCTTCTTACGCGAGAACGTCGCGATGATTTCGCCCGACATGCCCATGGCTGGCAAGAGCACGACATACACTTCCGGATGGCCGAAGAACCAAAAGAGGTGCTGCCATAGAATTGGGTCGCCGCCTCGCTCCGGGTTGAAGAAGTACGTGCCGAAGTTTTGGTCAAACAACAGCATCACCGCGCCCGCAAAGAGAGGCCCGACGGAGAGCATGAACAGGATGCTGGCGACGACAATCATCCAGACGACGATGGGCACGTCCCACATGCGCATGCCTGGAGCGCGGGAACTCATCGCGGTCACGATGAAGTTGATGCCGCCAAGCAGGAAGGCGACGAACTCAAGAGCTACCGCAATGAGCCACAAGGACGATCCGGCCGGCGCCATGTTGTAGTCGGAATTCGCGGACAGTGGCGGATAGGCCGTCCACGCGCCGTTGAATCCGCCGCCCTTCACGAAGAACGACGACACGAGGATGACCGCCGAAATGAGGAACACCTGGTAGCTGAGTCGGTTGATGCGCGGGAATACCATGTCATCGCAGCCCACCATGAGTGGGATGAGCAGGTTGCCGAACGCGGCGATGAGCACCGGCATGGCGAACCAGAAGATCATGATGGTGCCGTGGTTGGTCACGGCAGCGTTGTATTCCAGCGACGACATGTAGCCGAAGCCCGGGATGAACTTGCCGGGGAAGGCAAGCTGCATGCGGAATGCATAGGCGAGGAATCCGCCAATCAGCGCCATGAAGACGCCCGTCCACATGTATTGCTGAGCGATGATCTTATGATCCGTCGACCAGAAGTACTTCAGGAAGAAGTTCTGCTGTTCGTGGTGGCCATGATCGTCGTGGGCGTGGTCGGTAGCGGACATATCGTCCTCTCCAGTTTCGATGCGAACAAAAGAAGTTGGTGATTCCCCGACTTTCGCCGGGGAACAGAGTCAGGTACCCGAAGGAGCGTTGGCCGCCATCCAGGTGGCGTAAGATTCGGCCGTATCAACCACAATCCTCGCAGCCATCACGCCGTGGCCGATGCCGCAGATTTCGGTACATTGAATCGTATAGGTTCCGGCTACGGTTGGTTGAAACCATCCGCTGTTGACCCGTCCGGGAATAATGTCCTGCTTCAAGCGAAAAGCAGGCACCGAGAAGCTATGGAGTGTGTCGCGGGAAGTCCCCTCGAACCGAACGATGTCCCCAACCTTGACGTGCAGCTCGTCTGCGGTCTTGATGTCGTCGGGTGTGCCGACTGCATTGTCATTACCGGCATGAACGAAGGTCCAAGCCCAGCGCTGTCCGATGACCTGCACCGTCGTATTGGGGGTTGGCTGGTCAATCTTCACGTGGTTCCAGGCCTTCACAGCGAAGACGAGGACGATGACGTCGAATACGAGTACGGCGTTGTGCGGGTAGGTAATCCAGCGCTTATGCTCTGGCTTGTAGCCGTCGATGTGCATCGCCCTTTGGCCCGGCTTCTCGCGAAATTTGAAGATGAAGCCAAAAAAGATCGCTTGTGCCGCAACAAACCAAGCCATCGTGATCACGGTGACCAAAAGGATAAGGTTGTCGATTTCGGCGGCGAACGATGATGCCTGTGGAACGAATGACTCAATCACAGCGGGCTCCGAGTGGGCTCAGAGGAGGAAGAAGACCACGACCACGGCGACCCAGGCGATGACGCCGCCGATCGCGAGGATGAACGAGTTCTTGGCGACGATGTCGGGTTCGGGGAGCGCTGCGCCCATCTCATCCTCCGGTGGTTCTGCTGGGGTCTGGGTTGGGGGGTCAGTGGGGACGCTTCACGGGCAGGTCTGCGACATAGCGGGCGAGGTCGTGGAGCGCGGCATCGTTGCCGAGCCCCAGCGCAATGGCGCGCATTTGCCCGCCAGTGATGTCCTTGGGGTTGCCGCCGCGGATGCCAGCCTTGAACTTCCGGAGTTGCTCATACACGTACCAGTCGGCCTGACCGGCGATGGGTGGAGCGTTCATGGCTGGATTCCCACCGCCGTCGGCACCGTGGCAGGCTACGCACAGACCAAATGTTGACGCCGCATTCGGGCCGTAGCCAGAGATCGTCGCGTCGGAGTGGGGGGGCGCGGGCATGGCTGCCACAAACGCCGCCATGTTCTTGACGTCGTCTTCAGTCGGCAGCGTCTGCGCCATCGGCTTCATCCGAAGACCCGGTCCATCATCGAAGTGGGAGCCACGTAGGCCCGTGCGGTATTTCGTCAGCTGTCCTTCCAGGTACCAGACAGGCAGGCCGGCGATGGGTGGCGCAGCTTGGTTCAGCAAGCCGTGACCATCGGCCCCGTGACATGGAGTGCATTGGGACCATCGGGCCTCGGCGCGGGCCAAGGGCTCGGTGGGCTCCATGCAGGCCGTCAGTGCGACGGCGCAAAGAGAAAGAAGTGTCGCAGCGACGATCCTCATCGGTTCAGCCTCGATACGGTGTTGTTGCGGCCCAGAGGTCCGGAATCAACCAGGACAGATCGTCCGTGCGGTTCTTTGTCGCAGGCGACGTCGTCAACGACGACGTCTGCTAGTGTCCAGGACAGGGGCGAAATGAGCATGACGGTCAGTAGTTCTCGTGGCGCAGCGACTCGAACAGACGCGGCTCGTTGATGCAGACGACGGCGCTCTTTTTCAGGAGGAAGGCAAAGGCTGCCAGGAACAGCCCCGCGATGCCAACCAGCGCAAGGATGTCCACAAGTTGGACTGCGAAGTGGGGTGCGGCGTGAGCGGCGGCAGCGACTGCCTCGCCGGCGGCCCCAGCAGCGGCGCCATCATGCTCACCACCGCCATGAGCCCCCTGGTTGGGCATCACGTTCCAGAAGATATCGATGGTGTGCACCACCAGCATCCATACAGCACCGACTGCCAAGCCGGTCCGATGTCGCTTCACGTGTCGGGAGATGAGAAACAGGAAGGGAATGAAGAAGTGGATGATCGGCATGGCCAGCGAGACTTTGTCCCAACCGCCTTCCATGCGGACCATGTAAAATTCGGTTTCTTCGGGGATGTTGGCGTACCAGATCAGCATGAATTGGCAGAAGGTGATGTAGGCCCAGAACACCGTGTGACCAAACGTGAACTTGCCGACGTCGTGGTAGTGCTCGGTGGTGATGGCGTGCTTGAGCATGCCACCTTTCTGCAAGGCCATCATGGTCAGCGCCAGGAACGCGTAGAAGGCCACCATCGCACCGGCGAAGTAGTAGACGCCGTAGATGGTCGAGAACCAGTGTGGCTGCAGCGACATCATCCAGTCCACAGCTGCAAATGACAACGACAGGGCGTAAAGGAAGATGCCGCCAGCGGAAAGCGTCCACAGGGAATGGGTGATCTTGTCACGCCCGGCGGTGTCGCCGATGAGGGCATCCTGGGCCACGGACTTGCGCCACAGCATCAAGCCGAGGACTGACCAGACGCTGAAGAACATGACCGCGCGGATGAGGAACTTCGAACCCGAGCCGTTGCCAAGATCGGCCCCCAGCCACCATCGCTTGGCCTCGAGGATCGCATCGCTCTCGTGGCTCCAGGGATAGAGATTATGAAACCCAAGGAACGCGATAGGGATGAACAATACCGCGAAGAGAGGCAGGGTCGCGGCCGCTGCTTCCGCGATGCGCCTGACCACTGCCGACCATCCTGCACGGGTTACGTGCTGGATCAGGACGAAGCCGAGGGCTCCAAGGGCTATGGAAAGAACCGTGGCGAAGGCAAACAGGTAGGCGAAAAACGCCCTGTCCTTGTGCTCACCAAACATCATGGCGATGGTACCGAGGGTACACAGCGCGCCAATGACACCGGCGATGAGGGGCAATTTTGCCCACAGTCCGCCGGCCGGGACGGTGATGTCGGTGGGTCTGTCGATGACCGTGCTGCTCATGGCGTTCTCCGACTCACTTCAAGGTCTTGATGAAGGCGATGAGGTTGTTCAGCTCATCGTCCGTCAACGGGTAGGGCGGCATGACCGGCGGGTAGCCTTCAACGATCTGGGCACCGGGCTCACGAATGGATTCGGTCAAGTAGGCGTCGTCGACGGTGATGGCGCCCTTGCTGGTCTTCTCTGCACGTCCGTAGAGGGCCAACCAGGTGGGGCCGACGCCCTTGGCGCCATCGATGGAATGGCAGGCATTGCAGCCCTTGGAGACATACAGGCCTTCGCCCTTTTTCTCGGGGGGAGCATCGTCGGCCACCTTCACCTCTGGCTTACCGCCAAGGGTGACGGACGGATCGCGCTGCTTCTGGAGCGCCCTGACATACGCAAGCACGTTCCAGCGGTCCTCTTCGACGATCTGACCGGCGTAGCTGCCCATGTTGCCGGCGTTGACGCCGTTCAAGATGGCCTCGTACATCTTGCCGACCGGCATCTCTTTCAACCGGGCATCATGAAAGCTCGGCGCCTTCACACTCAGCTTCTGGTTTACAATGCCGTCGCCGTCGCCGGCGAGCCCATGACAAGGTGAACAGTAGATGCCGAAACGGTTCTGACCACGGGCGAGGGCGACCTCCGGGTCAGCCATGCCGGCGGGGAATGCCGTCACAGCCAGGCCGTCGACACGGCCCAGAGAACGGGCATCGTCCTCCTTGAGGAAGCCGCGAGCTACTGTTCCCGATGGCGGCGTGCGCATATAGCGGCCGTCGGCGAAGAAGTCGGACTTGCGATAAGCCTTGCCCTTCTCCTGGGTGTCCATGTTCCAGTTGAGGTGCACAGGAGGCGCGTCGGTTTCCCAACCGCGACAACCGGTCACAGTCACAGCGAGGACCATCCCGAGGACGGCACCGGCTGTCAGCTGACGGCGTGTGGCATGAAGTGTCTTCATGGGGTCAGTCCTCGAGCTCTTCGATGTGGGTGGCGCCGGCGTCCTTCAAGAGGTCCCTGGTCTTGTCGAGGTCGAAGCGGCTGTCGGCCGACTCGATCATGATAAAGAACTTGTCGTCGGTGACGCGGGCGAAGGCCTTCGACTTGAAAGCGGGGTGGTAGTACTGGGGCAAGCGGTTCAGCACCCAGTTGCCGAAGAACACCGTGAGGCAGCTCGACAGCACCGTGAACTCGTACCAAACGGGCACGAAGGCAGGCAGCGAGAACAGGGGCTTGCCCTGCACGATGAACGGATACTCGCTGCCCATGGCCCAAACCTCGAAGGAGAGGGCGAAAAGGCTGCCGCAGATCCCGAACACCAGCACATACCAGGGCAACGTCGAGGGCTTGAGACCCATCGCTTTGTCGAGGCCGTGGACGGCGAATGGCGTGCAGGCGTCCCAGCGGGTGTAGCCTGCGTCGCGGACGCGCTCACTCGCCTTGTAGATGGCCTTCGGGGTCTCGTATTGGGCCAAAAGGCCCCATGTCTTTGGAGTGGTCGCCATGATCAGTGACCTTCCTTGTGGCCGGCGTGGCCGTGGCCGTCGTCGTCACCGAAATGGGGGTCGGCCTCGGGCATGACCGACTTCACTTCAGCAATCGCAATGACAGGGAAAAAGCGGATGAAGAGCAGGAACAGCGTGAAGAACAGGCCGAAGGTGCCGATCAGGAAGAACCACTCGGTCTGGGGCACGAAGTAGTCCCAGGAAGAAGGCAGTGCGTCTCGGTGCAACGATGTGATGGTGATGACGAAGCGCTCAAACCACATACC